>JAZSES010000260.1:0-7088 GCA_045531805.1 Candidatus Limenecus sp.
AAATTATACAAACAGAAATTTCTGATTATGAAAAAATTCTAAAATTTAGAGAACACATATCAAAGGCAAAAGACAAATATTTCGTATTTTTATTTGATGACGCAATATTTCAAAGTGGAATAACATCGCCTGAAGAATTTGCACAATCAATTGAAGAAGGCATAAAAAAACAAATACCAATGGCTTATGTTATAAAATCATTTTTTTACTACTATGGCTTAGAACCGTATTCCCACTCTATGCAAGCTATTGAAAAAGCAATTCTACTTGAACCAACAAACTTGGAATACAAGAGGTTACGCCAAAATTTAGAAAATGAATACAATGGAATGTCATAGTAAAATTATGTACATTGTAAAGCTTTTACAAAATATAATGTAAAAATAAAAGTGTTTCGTTTATTATAAAAACAATGATTAAAATTGCCGAACCATTTTTAGCAGTGAGACCAGCTCGCAAGTTGCCTCGTGGGCTAATTTATAATGCACCCAATTCAAATACCTATAACTTATTAGACGTAAAAAACAACAAATTTGTTGGGTATATGATTGCGTTTCCAAAAGATTGTACCCAATCATCACTGTATTTTAATGTAGAGCCAAATGCAGAACTTTTACGTGTTTATAAGCTAAAAATTTTTGAAAAGAGAAAAGGTTGGGGTACATACCTTATGGATTTGGCAAAACGAGACGCATACAAGAAAGGTTGTAAGGGTAGATTAGCACTGGTTGCACACAATTTAGAAAAGCCACCACATGTTTTTTACAAAAAAATAGGCTTAATAACAAAATCCCCGATTCAAAACCGAATTCTCGACGACTATATTGCAAAAGGGATAGAACCAAGATACTTTGATGCATTGGATATGTTTGTTCCTATCAAGGCTTATGAAAAAAAAGAAATGCACATAACACCCCAAAAACTAAATTTCTGGGAAAAAGCTTTGTTGTTTATTGATAAAATGTTTGAGATGATTTAATATCTATCCCAGTTGCTTACCCATAAGTTCTGATTTTTGTGCCGTTTTTTGTACTGTTTCAAAGAGAATGTCAGAAATATTGCTTTCCTTAAGTACTTTATTCCCCTCTGCAGTAGTACCACCAGGGGTGGTCACATTAGCAATTAACTGTTCAGGAGCTACCTCTGTTTCCAAAATCATTCTAGCTGAACCCAAAGCCGTTTGGGCTGCAAGTTGTAGTGCAGTTTCGTAATCCAATCCTAGCTTTGCACCTGCTTTTGCAATTTCATTAATTATATAATAGTAAAAAGCTGGACCAGAACCACTAACACCAGTAATTGCATCAATATCTTTTTCTTGGGCAGGAATAACACTACCAACACTTTTAAATATATTTAAAACAACTTCAAAATCATTTTCAGTTGAATATTGTCCCTTGCAAACTGCACTCATGCCTGCACCCAGCAAAGCTGGTGTATTTGGCATAACTTTTACGCATCTAACAGGTTTGCCAGTAAACTCAACTATTTTTTCAGTAGAAATACCCGCAGCAATAGAAATAACAAGTTTTGACTCATCAATAATGTCTGATATTTCAGATAAAACATCTTTGACAACAAAAGGCTTGACAGATAAAAGTATTATATCTGATACAGATGCTACAGCTCTATTATCAGAAACAACTTTTATTCCCATTTCAGAAGTAACACGATTAGCATTTTCTTTGTTTGGTTCTGCTGCTATAATATGTTCTTTGTCAAACAATCCAGATGATAGAAGCCCTTTTATGATAGCTGTAGCCATTTTCCCCGCACCAATAAAGCCAATTGTTTTGTTCATATGTGTAAACCTTTATTAAATCCGTATCTATTCGCATTTGACATTCGTCTATGTGTTATTTATCATGATATAACGCGAAAAAATTAATTCAAGGAGCAATAAAAATGAGACGTACATTAGAAGGAACAAAAAGAAAAAGACAAAACGTCAGTGGTTTTAGAGCTAGAATGGCTACTCCTGGCGGAAGAACTGTTTTGAACAGAAGAAGAGCAAAAGGCCGTCATAGACTAGCTATCCAAGCTAAAAAAAGAGCTTAGTTGATATTCTGTCTAAAAAAAAGTAAAATGGGTCTGCACTTGCAGACCTTTTTAAGTGTGTAAGAATTCTAAACAAACTGTAAACTAAAAAAGTAATATGTTAAAACGACAATATAGACTAAAAAACAAAAAAGCATTTGATGCAACTTACAGAAACAGAAAGATAGTTTCTTCACCATTGCTAACTATATACTTGGGTAAAGAAAAGAAAGATATTACACAACCAACAAAATTTGGTTTTGTAGTTAGCAAGAAGTATCACAAGCGAGCTGTGAAACGCAATCGTATAAAACGCCTTATGAGAGAAGTCTGTAGACTTGCTCTAAAAGACAATGATATTGCAAATCTAAATAAATATATGTCTTGTATTCTTATACCAAAAGAAACTTCTATTGGTAAAAATTACAAAGATATTCAAGAATGTTTCTGTACTCTTATACAAAAGATAAAATAAAAAAAAGACCCTATCGGGTCTTAGAATTTAAATAAGAAGAGAGAGCTTTCATAAATATATAAAGTCTTTCTCTTCTTAAAAATTGCATAAAATTGTATTTTTTTAATAAAAGTTTACGTTTTAGTCCTTATTTTTACTTGCAAGATAACTTAAAACCAACATTATTGCGGAAATAAGCACTGCATACAAGAAAAATTTTAAAGGAATACCAACTATAAAACTAGCTACTGCACCAGAAATAACTGCTATCAAAGATAAGATAAATACAGTTTGGTTTTGTGAACAACCTCTATGCAAAAGTTTGTGGTGTAAGTGTTCTGCATCAGGCGTAAATGGTGACACACCCTTTGCTATTCTTCGTAACGAAGAAAATGTGATGTCAATAATTGGTACTGATAAGATAAAAAATGGTACAAACATTGTCAGAGCAACCGATTTCATAACACCAGTAATAGACAAAGATGCCAACAAGAAACCAGCGAACAACGCTCCAGAATCCCCCATGAATATTTTTGCTGGATGAAAATTGTAGGTCAAAAAGGCAAGCATTGAACCAGCTAAGATAAACGCAATTAATGCACTGATAGCATTTGTTGGGGTCATTGCTACTGCTATTAGCCCTAATGTTACAGAGCTAATTGTTACGATGGAACCAGCTAATCCATCAACACCATCAATAAAGTTTAATGCATTACTAATACCAACAATCCAAAGCACTGTAACTATGTAAGAAACAACTGGTCCAAGCTCAATTGGGTTACCAAATGGATTGTAAACAGTATCGACATTTACTCCAAGCAAAAACACAATAGAAGCAACTGCTATTTGTATCATTAACTTGAATTTTGCACCTAATCCGTAAATATCATCTATCAAACCAAGTAAGAACATTAAAGAACTGCCTAGTAAAATACCTGACAATAACTTTCCATAAGGATAATAGCTCAAAACAACCAATAGCAAGAATGCTAGCATTGCACTTGCCCATATTGCAATACCACCCAAACGAGCTATAGAGCCTTGATGAATTTTTCTTTCGTTCGGTTGGTCTACAAGATTGTTTTTCTTCGCAAAATATATAACGAAAGGCATTATAAAAAAGCCTAGCAAGTAAGCCATTATTGCACCAAGGATATGAGCGTCCGACAACAATTCTAATGAAAACATCTATATCACCTTACTTTTTCATATCCGCATACAGTGGATATTTTTGACACAATTTCAAAGAACGTTCTCTAAGATTTTGAAGAGCAACTTCATTATCTGAAGCTGTAACTGCACCTGAAATAATCTTTGCAACTTCAACCATATCTTCTTCTTTGAAACCTCTAGTTGTAACGGCTGCAGCACCAAGTCTAACTCCACTAGTTACAAATGGACTTTGGGGGTCATTTGGCACGGTGTTTTTGTTTGCAGTGATACCAACTTTTTCAAGGACATTTGCAATGTCCTTACCTGTTTTGTTGAATTTTCTCAAATCCAAAGTCATAAGATGGTTTTCTGTACAACCACCAACGATATCCATTCCTTCATCTATCAAGCCGTTAGCCAATGCTTTTGCGTTTTTAACAATCTGCGCCGCATATTCTTTGAAAGATGGTTCAAGAGCTTCTTTTAAAGCTACTGCTTTACCTGCAATAATATGTTCCAATGGACCACCTTGCATTCCAGGGAATACGGCTTTATCAATTCCTGCTGCGTGTTCAGCATCACACATAATAATACCGCCTCTTGGACCTCTTAAAGTTTTATGAGTAGTTGTTGTAATAAAATGAGCGTGTCCTACAGGAGATGGGTGAACACCACCAGCAACTAATGCTGCAATATGTGCGATATCTGCCATCAAGTATGCGCCAACAGAATCTGCAATTTCTCTAAATCTTTTAAAATCTATGATTTTAGAATAATTACTTGCTCCTGCAATAATCATTTTAGGTTTATGTTCTTTTGCTAAGCGTTCTACTTCATCGTAATCAATACAACCATAGTCATCTACTCCATAGCTAACAATGTTGTAATTTATACCTGAAAAATTCACAGGAGAGCCGTGAGAAAGGTGACCACCATTAGACAAGTCCATACCCAAAACGGTATCACCTGTATTCAAAGCATACATAAATACGGCCATGTTGGCTTGAGCGCCACTATGAGGTTGTACATTTGCGTGGTCAACGCCGAAAAGCTCTTTGCATCTTTCTTGAGCTAGCTCTTCGATAACATCAACATTTTCACAACCATTATAAAATCTTTTGTGTGGTTTGCCTTCAGCGTATTTATTAGTCAATACAGAACCACATGCTGCCATAACCGCTTGAGATGTAAAGTTTTCACTCGCAATCAATTCAATTGTATTTTGTTGGCGTTCCAATTCTTTTTCAATTGCTTCAGCAACAACTGGGTCTTGCTTTCTAATTATATCCAATTCCATTTTAGCCTCTCCTCAACAACTAATTACTCCTGTTCATATTTTACAACACGGAAAAAAGCATGTGAAACATGTAACAACTAACAAACATTTCTATTTTCTATTATAATTTTCTCAAGGGAGTATGAGTATGCTAATTAAGGGTTCTGCAACACAAACCAGAACAGATTTTTTAATAAACAAATATGCAGAATTGCTAAATTCTGGAGTTGAAGCTGCATCAATACTTGTACTTTTGCAAAATTCATACAAAAAAGATTTATTTATAACAGAACTTAAATCTCGATTAAAAACAAATCATTTTGAAAATCCACAAATTTATACCTTCAATGGACTTTGCTACAATTCCATAAAAGATAATTGGGCAACAATTGAAAATACAATAAAGATTGGTAAACCGATAATTCAGCCCAATCTAACAGGTTTAGAACTATCGCATTTCTTCTTTAAAAGAGCAATTAAAGAAACTGGATTTGATGATTACAATTCAAAAATAAATCTTGTTCATCAACTTTTTAGGAGAAACTCTTTAATTGTAAATAACATGCTGACAAATAAAGAAGTAGCAAAACGTTCACAAGCTATTAATGAAACATTTGCGGCAGATGCACAGAAAGCCATAGACACATTTAAAAAACAAACACTTGAGCATTGTGCTTTTGACTACATAAGACAAGCTAGTATATTTTCTTATCTCTACCAAAATACGGAAATATTTAAAAATATAAAATATCTCATTGTTGATGATGCGGATGAAATCACTACACTGGCGTCTAATTTTATAAAAAATTTAAAACCTCAACTAAATAAATATTTTATATCCTATGACCCATTTGGTTCTAGTCGGTTAGGCTTTTTAAATACGGATATGAATCTAATCTATTGGATAGAAGATACATTTGGCGATAATGATATTGTCGAGTTTGATAATACAGAAGAACCTATCGTTAAAACAGAAAAAAAATCATATACAAGATATCTAGAAATGCTTGAAAGTGCATTTGATATTGTTGGAAAGCTCATTGAAAGCGGTATAGCACCATCAGAAATATCCATAATAACGCCAACAACAGACAATGCTATAAAATTTACACTAGATGAAGTGTTGAAGCCCAAGCATATTGAATACCAATTTTTGAGCGGTAGCGAAAAGCTTTGCGATAATTTGACTGTTCAAAACGTTTTAACTTTATTAAAACTATCATTAGATGAATATGTTGATGTTTTTGAAATTCGCTCTATAATAAGCAATCTATTATCTATACCACTAAAAAACTGTATGTGCTTGATAGAAAGTTATAAAAAAACAAATAAACTTCAAAGTTGCGAGTTAAACAATGAAGAATATAATTCTAGGCTAGGCAGGCTTATTGAAACAATTGATGAGATAAAACACCCCGAAAAAACACTAAGTGAAAAAACTTACATAATATATAAAAATCTACTAGAAACATTTTCTAATGATGAACAGGCAATTTCAAAAATTTTATTTCTAACAAAACAAATAATAGATTTTGAAAAAGTGTTTCAAAAACATGAAACAAATCCAAAGTTGCAAAAAAGTATTCTAACGCAGCTTTCCAACTCAATAGTTTCTGAAAACCCGTCAACTGCACCAAGTATAAATCCAAACGCAGTACTGATAGGCTCAGCACAAAAAATAATAGATTTTTCCATAAAATCCAAGTATCAAATTTGGCTTGATACTACATCTTCACAATGGTTAAAAGATGATTTTGGTACACTTTATAATGCTTGGGTATTTCAAAATTCTTGGGATAAATCAGAATTCACATATGAAGACAATCTTGAACTTTCAAAGTTGAAAAACAAAAAAATGGTGAGAAAACTTTTATTGCTGACTGATGAGGTAATAGCATTTTCATCATTATATGATGCAGAAGGTCAAGAAAATGAGATTGGTATTGAGGATTATCTACAAACTAAAGAAAAGATACAAGATGAAACCGCCTCTGAGATAAATTTTACATTTACGCCGAGAGATGACCAAAAACCTGTTTTGGATTACAGTGCTGGAAAAATGGCTATTAATGCAGTTCCTGGTGCTGGTAAAACAACTATACTATTAGCTCTAATAATAAAATTGATAAATGACGGTATAAAAAGCGAAAATATATTTGTACTTACATATAT
>JAZSES010000356.1:0-1982 GCA_045531805.1 Candidatus Limenecus sp.
CATACTATAGTTATTTTATAAGTATTATTAAAATAATTATCTACTTGATATTAAAATCTTTTACCCCAAAAATCATCGCTTGAGTTAAAATAACTTGAGTCAAAGATATCGTCAATTCTTTTTTCGAATCTTGCTAAAGAATTTTGACCGTTAGAGTATCTTTCAACTAAGCCATTTGCAAAATCTTCAGCTCTATCCCAATCTTTACTACGCATATCTCTTATTTTTTTAGAAACTTTATCCGCAAATTCTGGATTGTACACTCTCAATTCATCAAGCATACCTTGCCACATGGATTCTTGACGCATATATTTTCTTTCCTCTGCAGAAACTCGACCAAATTTAAGTCCACCTACGTAATCACTAGTTTCTTTTGTTGCATTCGCCCCCGCATTCTGAGATATAGTTTCAGAAGCAGATTGCCCTGCAACACCGCCTGTCTTACCAGTATTCTCTAATGGTGAATAAGTTTTGTTTACAAATCTGTAAGGTTGACCTTTGGAAGTTTTAGTTGCAACAACTTGCACATATTCAGTCGGATTTTTCATGCCGTGTTTTTGTAAATTTGCAATACCTGTATTAGACCTGATTGTACTACCACTAACAGAAACACCTGGATATTTTTGAACACCAGTCATTTGCAAACAATCCCCCATAGAATTAAATTTAAAAGAAACAGACAATTTTCCATTTGGGCCCATTACAGCACCAGGAAATAGATTAATAAGACCAGTGTTTCTGTCAATATCTTTTGCGTGAACAATATACCCACCGTTTTTTGATGCAACCAATTTTACATTATTCACACCATTATCTTTAAGAGCGTTCAAAACAGAAGTGAACGTTTCCCCTGATAAATCAGATGCGTCCAAAGTGTTTCTAGAGTGAAGTACTTTTTCAACAACATTCTTTGCATTATTACCATTACGAATAGTAGAAATTGTTTGTTTTACACCCGCTCTTGCAAAAGCATTCATAAATACTGACATAATAACCGAACCTTTCTTTAAACCTAACCTAAAAATTTGTTTACTCTTATATAAAGAAATCTTGTAAATATAAATTGACTAGACAGTTCTCTAGCGTCATCTATCCTATCCTATCCTATTAGGCATTATTACTGGATTTGAGGCAAACAAAAAGCCAAATTTACATTTATTAACAATTCAAACACAGCTAACAAAATATTAGCAATTTTTTTTATTCACCAACATTGTGAAAAATATGAAACTATCCCCTATTCAAATTAAACAAAGTACCTATCATAAAATATCAACAATATCTTTTGCTCAAGCACCTCCAACATCCGATAAAATTGTTGATACAAAAGATATGCCATATTACAAAGAAATTGATAATACAAACGAGAATTCATATTTCAATGCAAAAAAGTATTTAGAATATAAAAAATCAAATTTATCTAAGCAACAAAAAGAGAATATGTCTATCAAATATTTTGATTTGGACAAATTAAATGGAATACAAAAAGGGATAGAAGTTTTTGAAGGGCTATCATTCAAACAAATAAGTTTTATTCTAGAGAAACTATCAGAAATCGCAACTTTCCGTGGTTGCTATAACAACTGTGCTCACTGTTACGCAGAAGCAAAACACCCTATTAAAGAGTCTAAAGATTTTATTTCCAAAATGGATTGGGAAGATTTTACCAATTTGATGAATGGGATAGAAGAACTAAACAACAGACTAGGGTTTAACATATTTAGAAAGAAAAATGATGGGACCAGATACCTCACATCCTTTCACGATGCAGACTGTTCTCAGATTGAAATTAAAGACAAAGATGGAATTGCCCATGATTGGTACGACATAGCAAAACGTCAATACAAAGCAACAAAGAAAATACAACTTTTCGATACAGCAGGCTGGTACATTCAAGACAAAAAGGCTCAACAACGAATGGATGCTTATGTAGAAAAATTATTAGCTGATGACGAAATAAAAATTGATTTGAATATTTCTGC
>JAZSES010000249.1:0-4190 GCA_045531805.1 Candidatus Limenecus sp.
GAAATTTTAAAAATAATAATTATGTGAGTCATAATTCGAAAGGTGGATATTTATATCAAAATAGAGTTAATAATTATTATAAAAATCCATGTTATTGTAAAATATGTCATAATGCTATAGATTATGAAGATAGAAATCATAAAACTTGCAAAAATTGCAGAAAATTAGCATGGAAAGGAACCGGAGGTTATAGGGAGGGCTCGGGAAGAAGTAAATTCGGCCATTATAATGGTATATTTTGTGGTTCCACATATGAATTAGTATTTGTAATTTATTGTTTAGACCATAATATTAAATTTGAAAGATTTAATAAATTATTAACAGATGGAACTTTGAAATATTATCCTGATTTTATAATTGATGGGGAGATTATAGAAATTAAAGGGTTTTGGACAGAAAAAGTTCAAATGAAAACTGATTTAGCCATTAAATTAGGATATTCAATAAAAGTTTTATATAAAGAAGATATTCAGTATATGTTTGATTATGTAGAAAATACATATAATTACAACAATATTACTGAATTGTACGATGAATATAAATTAAATAATGCTCCCTTCGTCTAAAAGTAAGGACACATCCCTTTCAAGGATGCAATGCGGTGGCAGAATCCGCAGGGAGTGCCAAGGTAGAAACATCCAGCTCCATCAGTATAAAGATTGCAATCTACTGATAATATAGCAGAGATGGTTAGAAGTGACGAATCTGTAGAAACCGGGAAGAACGGGAGTCAGGCCTATTTTTAATTAAAGGAGGAACTTATGTTGAAGTTAATAAACCTGATGTAATTAAAAGGAGTTTATTATGAAACATAATGTTAATAAAAATAAGTTAAATTTTAGAAGCGCATCAGCTATTATTTGGTACAGTAAAAGTACTAACCAATGGATGATAGATTACTTCTATGATGATAAAGTATGTACTTATTTTAGACATCCTAGACATCATCGCAATAAAGTTCAGGCTAAGAATCATAAAGCTGTAATTGATAATTGGGATGATATTAAACGTTCTAGAAATTATAGATGTTGGAAAGATAGAACTAAAAGAAAACATCAATATAAATATGAAGATAATGATGATTTTATTATAGTTCATAAAAGTGGTAATATATGAAGCCTCTGTAAGCTAATGGTAAACTGACTGATTTGTAATCAGTTCTTCTTGGTTCAAATCCGAGTAGAGGCACCATATTTAGAGTTATGTATAAAACTATCTGATTATATTAGATTAGCAAATCATAACTCTTTTATTTTAGGAAGTAATCCGGCTAGATGAGGGCCCTGACTTGAAATCAGGTAATACCTTAAAGGGTATTGGGGGTGCGAGTCCCTCTGCTTCCGCCATAGATTAGCGGAGTATCGGAGACTTAAGCTAGAGGTTCTTTATAAGAATGTTGTCGGAGTGTCATTAACTCTAGTGAACAGCCAATTCATAAGTGATGGATACTTAATTAAACGACTACGACAAGCTGACATCCGCTATTATTTATTTAAAGTGCCTAGACAATTGCTATGACGTCTTAGTAATGTTATCAATCTAGGCCAGAGTTTAGTCACTGTAGTTCAATAAGGCGCCAGATAGAACGGAGGGTAGGTAACCCTCAGATATAGGTTAAATCCCTATCAGTGGCTGCGCAGTTTGAAAAGTTGAGAATAGGGCCAAAGTTGACACTACTACTTAGTAGTTCTGGATTCCCACCCAGACGATTTTTCAATATTGGGGCATAGTTTAATGGTAGAACCCGGGATTTTGGTTCCCGTTATGTTGGTTCGAATCCAGCTGCCCCAACCAATATATGGTGAACTGGGTAGATAGAACTTGACAATTCCCTTTCTATATTCCAGTATACTTCTTTCAAGTTCTTAAAAATCTTCTGGAATAATAGATAGCCATTTAATTATATTACGCTCTTCTTTATAAAGATAATATGACGATGATAGGGGTAATCAGCCAAGTTCATCAACTATTAAATTAGTGGAAGGTGTTTTCTCTTTAATATTAGTTATAAACTATATTATTTTAGGTGAAGCGTCAATTGGACCTAGAGACATGGGAATATAAACCTGTTAGCCTGATGATACCTGAGGTGAAAATATATAGCGAAGAATAGGGCTTTATAAAGTTGCTATATAAAGAGCGTAATATAATTAAATTGACTTTATAAAAATTTCATTTATTATAATATAAAAGATTTAAGCACCCTTAGCTCAGCTGGATAGAGCATCAGATTTCTAATCTGCAGGTCGTAGGTTCGAATCCTACAGGGTGTGCCAAATATTAGGAGGAGGGATATGTTCAAATTTAATAAAGATTATATTATTAATATTGTTAAAAATAATAGAACTATTATCTCTTGGCCTTTATTATATGATAAGTTAGGTATATCTGGAATTTTAACTTATCTAGGTAAATATGATATTAAACATATATTTATGAAAAATGATTTAATACAAGAAATTCATAATATAATGATATCTAATATGAAATCATTAAAGAAAAGTGAATTTCCAAAAGAATATAAATCATATAGTATATTAAAGATGGAATATAAAATAAAATCATTAGAATTTGAACTTATGAACTATGCACCAACTATAAAAGATGATATAGATGGATTAGCATTTAAGATAAGTCATATTATTTAAAAGGATGCATACTAGTCGCATCTGGGATAATATATGAGGCAAAGGCAAGGAACGGCAGAGCGAGGAATTAAGCCGGTTCGTGTATTGAGAGCATGCTATACATACACAATCGCAGGATGAAGCGAAGGCAGGTTACCCCGAATTAGAAGTATATTTATCCATCTGTATGGTAACCAGAATAAAGAGTCCACGTAATAAAGCAGATGTAGTTAAATGGTATAATAAGAGATTTCCAATCTTTGGTTCAGAGTTCGATTCTCTGTATCTGCACCAAATAGCTCGTTTAGCTCAGTTGGCTAGAGCATCTCGTTTACACCGAGAGGGTCAGGAGTTCGAGTCTCTTAACGAGCACCATATTTATAGGAAGGATAGTGGGGAGGCTTACTCAAGTGGCTGACGAGAGCGGTTTACTAAACCGCCAAGGAAGTAATTCCTTCGGGGGTTCGAATCCCTCAGCCTCCGCCAGATAAGGCCTTGTGATGAAATGGTAAACATATCTGTCTTAGAAACAGAGGCTTAGGCTTAGGGGTTCAAGTCCCCTCAAGGCCACCATATAATAGGATGACGAAAAATTAATATATGCTATGTCAACCGATAATAAATAATTACATAACATAAATGGAGTAAGAGAATGTTATGTGATTATGGTTGCGGTCAAGAGGCTAAATATCAAATGAGTAGCGGGAAGTGGTGTTGTTGTGAGTCTTATAATAGTTGTCCTGCTATTAGGAAGAAAAATTCAGAAGGCATCAAGAAAAGTAATTTAAAAAATAATAGAGATTATAAAGCTCAATATCAAAATATTTCTGAAGAAAAAAAGAAAAATATGAATTGGAATAAAAATAAAACATTTTTATCATTATCTAGCGTATTTAAATTAGGGTCAGATAAATCTAATGGTTTAATTAAAAAATATTTAATATATCATAATTTAATTGAATATAAATGTAAAGAATGTGGTATTGACAAATGGAATAATAAAGATATTAAATTAGAATTACATCATATTAATGGTATTAATAATGATAATAGAATAGAAAATTTATGTTTCTTATGCCCTAATTGTCATTCACAAACTGATAATTTTAGAGGAAAGGGAAATATTAAATGTAGACGTTTAAAAATAATTAATGATGATGAAATTAAAAATGCATATAATAAAGAAGGTAATATATCTAAAACATTAAAATATTTAAAATTATCTCACACACCAGGTAATTATAAAAGAGTTAAAAAAATTTTAAATTTATGGTAACAATAAAATTTTATATCTCAGTGCTGAAATAGGTAAACGGCTCCGTTGAATTAGAGGTTCCGATTTCTATTATATTCGGGGATAGTGTAGGTTCAACTCCTACCTGAGATATAAAAAAATATTTTACCTTTTCCGATAAATACTAATAAATAATAATATGAGTACAATAAAGAAACATTTTTGCTGTTGGTTTATGAAATCTCTGTAGAGGTGATTCATTATTATACTCATATATGATGAACCTCTATAAATTAAAGTTTATAGAGGTTTATTATTAAAGTAGATAG
>JAZSES010000363.1:0-9568 GCA_045531805.1 Candidatus Limenecus sp.
ATATATTTTATACGACACACAAAAACTTCGTTTTTGCTTTGTCTACCTCTATTCAAAACTTGCCACAGGCAACTTTTGAACAGAGTTCTTCTTATCACGAATTTTTCTCGGACATTCTATCCTTTTATATCCTGATTTTAGCATATACATATGTTTACAAAATGGCAAATTTTCTTCTTTACGTGTTTTACTAGATTGTGAAAGGCACATAATAGCTATATGACCATAAATTTTCAGACTGCCAATCTAGCAAATAGTCCTTACAAGAGTTTTTATAACTTTGTTGATAAAAAGTCTACAGTTCAACCTCAATTTGAACAAGAGAACACTATTGCAACTGTTGCGATTGGGGATGTTGAAGAAGGTGATAAAGTTCCTCGCAATAGAAAGAAATTGTTTGGTATTATTGGTGTTTCTGTTGGTTCTGGGCTTTTGCTAACATTAATTGCGCTTCTAACGTTATCAAAAGGTAATTCTGGGCATTTGTCTAAGCGGTTTGCTCATCTTTCTAGTAAAATTAAATCTGCAATACAAGAATTGTCTTCAGAAACTGAAAAATTGACACTATCTCAAAAGGTTAAATTACGCTGTATTAAAGCGATACAACCAGTTGCTGATATTATGCAAGCTAGTTCAAATTTTACAGCGGTAAAAGATAGTGTTAGCCATAAAATACTCAAAAAGTTTCGAATGGAAACCATTGTTGCTAAAATTAATAACTTTTTCAAAAATAATGTTGTTTTGAAAACAAAAAATGATGCTTATCAAAAAGCAGAGCTTTCTGTTTTGGAATTTTGTAAGTTTTTAAACCAAGTTTCCGTTGAGACAAAAAATCCACAGTTGCAACAAAATGCGGATAAGATACTTGAGTTGTATGCAAAGACATTTTCTACAACAGCTCATTTTAATCGTTCAGAAAAACTTTGGCAAAGAATGCAGGGGCTTGATGATATTGTTTACAATAAATTGTTTAAACAAAAAGGTGGATTTTTTAGAAATTTGAAACAATTGAAGTCTTATGTAACTTTGGACATAGTTGCTGTTGACAGGAAAGTTCTTGTTAATGAACTTTTAACGGCTAAGTCTGGTATATCAAATGATATTGATGATGTTTATGCTTTGATAAAACAATCTTTTAATGATTTAAAGCTTGATATAAATCCTAAAAATGAAAAAGCAGTTGGTATTATTAAAGAAATTACACAATTGTTTAAAGATGCAAAAAAACTGAGTGGTGAGAATGAGCCTACTACAAGACAATATTTGACTGTTAAAGTTATGGATTTGTTGATAGAATTAAGAGCTTCAGCCGAAAAATTTGGGGAAGATCGAAAAACAGTGTCTTTGATTACAGATAAAATTGAAAATATGTTTGAACGAATGTCTGATAAAGCAATGAAGAAAGGGTTGGCACAAGATACAATAACTTTAATAAAATCCAATCCACAACAATATGCACAAGCAAAAAAACTTATGGAAAAAATGAATGGTAGGTTGAACACTGCTATTTCTTCTGAGATTACGTCATTTGAAAAATTGGCTGAATTACAGGTGGGTTCAGTTCCTACTGATATTTTGGGAATTCTTGTTCCATCTGCAATAGCTACTGGCTTGATTATTAATTCTGATAATAAAAATGAACGTATTTCTACTACATTAACTCAAGGTATTCCGATTTTGGGTGGTATTGGTGTTGCATATTATGGGACAACCCGAGGCTTTACTGGTGTAAAAAACTTGATTTTGGGTATTGTAACTACATTGGCACTGAACACTATTGGCACAAAAGCTGATGAATTATTCAAAAAATATGTAGAAAAACAGAATGCACTGAAAACAGCCTTTGACTCTTGGACAAAGTTGCAATCAAAACAATTGGAAGAAAAATTGTCTTAGTTTTCAATTAGAGCACTTTTAAGTTTGCAAGGTGGGTGTTGACACCAAGCACCACTGTATGAATTAATGTCTGAGATACTAGCACTTGCTCCGTCATTCATTGAATTGTATACGCTTAATCCAACAGCTTTTCCTGTTCCATAGCAACCTTCTCTTAGTCCATCTTTATTAACTGGTACAAAATACCATCTATCTTTACCATATTCATTTGGTTTTTTATCTCCATTAATATCAACGAGCATGATATTTTCTGAGTTGTTATATAGTGACCATGCCATACCTGATTGGTCAACAAATGCTAAAGCAGATGAATCTGGTTGGCTGTTTGAATATAGCTTTTCGCCATCAGGATTCCAACATTGAGAATTGTTACCACTAAAACATTCTTTTCTTTTTAAAAAATAGTTGGAAAATTCTTTAAAGTTTTCAGGACCTGCTGTTGAATTGAATCTACCGCCCATTTGTTTGTATTTGCCACTTGCAATTTGTACTTGAATTGCATCATTACCTATTGCCAATGCTTTTCTGTATCCTGCGTAGTATTTTTTGTTATTACTTGTGGTAAATACAACAGGTAGTGTTAGGGCTGCAATTACGCCAATTATTGTCAATGACATCAATAGTTCTGCCAATGTGAATGCTTTTGTTTTCAAATTCTATCCTCTAATATTTACAAACTTTGACTTTATTTTACTACATATGCTCTATTTATACACTATGGTACTATGAAGAATAGTCGATTTGGTGTAGAATTGTATCGTACATCAGTCATTTTGCGGTCTTGCAATTTTGTAGTTGATGTATCAGGTTTTGAATAGCTTTAGATATTTAGGTAATTATTATGTTGAAAGTTTTTAATTCTTATTCAGGTACAACACAAGATTTTGAGCCAATTAGTGGCAATAAGGTAAATATGTATGTTTGTGGTCCTACTGTGTATGACCATCCTCATTTGGGACATGCTAGATGTTATATTACTTGGGATGTGTTGTATAGATACCTAAAATTCTTGGGCTATGATGTTACATACTGTCGTAATGTTACCGACGTTGATGACAAAATTTTAAATAAGTCTGTGAAAGAAAATTGTACACCTGATGATATTGCAAAAAAATATTATGATATATTTACTGCTTCTATGAAAAAACTCAATAACTTGAAACCAGATGTTGAGCCATTCGCTACAAAAACATTGGGTGATATGATTAAAATGGTGAAAACGTTAATCGAAAAAGGTTATGCGTATGAAGCTGATGGTGATGTATATTTTAGAGTTAAAAAATTCCCTAAATACGGTATGCTTTCTAAACAACCTATAGATGATTTGGAAGCTGGTGCTAGAGTTGAGGCTTCTTCAATAAAAGAAGATCCACTTGATTTTGCTTTGTGGAAAAAAGACGAGAAGTTTGGTTACAAAAGCCCTTGGGGTGTAGGTAGACCTGGTTGGCATATTGAATGTTCTGCGATGAGTAAAAAACATCTTGCTGACGAAATTGATATTCATGCTGGTGGTGCAGATTTGATTTTTCCACACCATGAAAATGAAATTGCTCAATCTGAGTGTGCTAATGATTGTAGGTTTGTAAAATATTGGATGCACAATGGTTTTGTTACTATCAATAAAGAAAAAATGTCAAAATCTTTGGGTAATTTTATTACTATCGATGGGCTTTTGGAAAAATATGACGCAAACACAATTAGATTTTTTATTTTGACAAATCATTATAGAATGCCTGTTGAATTTAATGATGAAGCTCTTGAATCGGCAAAAGCTGGTGCTAAAAGATTAAAAAATGCAGCAAATAATGTCTTGGCTTGGGTTGGTAAAGATGCTTTGGTTGAAGATATAGATATTCCTGAAATTGCAGAGTTTAAGGATGCGATGAATGACGATATAAATACATCAAAAGCCTTGGCTGTTATGTTTGATATTGCAACAAAAGCTAACAAAGCAAAAGATAGTGCTGATAAAGATGAAGCTATTAAATATATCTCTGCATTGATTAAATTGGCAAGAGTTTTGGGATTTGATTTTGAAAAAGTTGAGCTTGATGAAAATCAATTGAAAGAGAAACTTGCTCAAGTTCTTGATGATTTTGATTTTATTGAGGATAAAGATGCTGATGCAAAAGATATAATGAACAAAATTATTGAAGTTAGAAATGAAGCTAGAGCTCAGAAAAACTGGGAAGTTGCAGACAAAATTCGTAACTCATTAGACAAAATCAGTATAGTTTTGAAAGATACAAAAGACGGTACTGTCTTTGAACTAAAATAAAGAATCTGTATCCAATTTATTAGACAAAAGAAAGTTGGCTAGTATGTTAAAAGTGGGACTTACAGGCAATATTGCCTCCGGAAAATCAATTGTTCAGAGTTATCTTGAAAAGAAAGGTATACCTGTTATAGACGCTGATTGGATTTGTCACCGACTTATGGATGGTAATGAAGAGGTCATAGAAAAAGTTAAAGCTCTATTCCCAGACAAAGACATTTTTCTTGAGGATGGGCGTTTGGGACGTCATAAAATAGGGCTTATAGTGTTTGCAAATCCTGAAAAAATGGAAGCTTTGGAAAATATTTTGCATCCTCTTGTTGAGAAAAAGATAAACGAATTTTTTGAAGAAAATGCGCATGAAGAAATTGTTGTAGCTTCAGTTCCTTTATTATTTGAAAGTAATATGCAAAATATGTTTGACCATACGATTTTGGTTTGTGCAGACAAGAAATTAAGATTACAACGTTTGATGAATAGAAATGGATATAGCTTGGAACACGCATTGGAACGTATAAATGCACAGGTTTCTCAAGAAGAAAAAAGATATATGGCTGACTTTATCATTGAAAATAACAATGATTTGGTCGAGCTAGAAACACAGATTAATAAAACTATTGAAAGACTTTGGTCATGATAAAACGCATACATAAATTGCCAGATAGAGTGTTTTTTAATTCTATATTTCTTATTGTTGTTTTACTGAATTTAAAATACTTTTTCTTGCCATTGCAAGTACTTTATACTGCATTGGCGATTCCGTTTATTGAAAAAAATACATTTTATTCTTCTGTTGAAAATATAAGAATGGCAACTTCTACGATAGTTGATTTTTATGATGAAGGTAAAATTGGTTTTGTTTCTGATGTTCCTGAGACGAGTGTCTTTGATTTGGAAAATTCTGTGAAAGAGTTTTATATTTCCCAGTATGCAATTGTACCTGCTATTTTGAGAAATGATGTTGAAGAAAAGTATGTTTTGGGTCGATATTTCAAATCTATAAAAGTACCCGATGGATTTTCTGTTATTAAGGAAATTTCACCAAATTCGTTTATTTTGAAAAAGGATAACTAATGAGTTTGTTTTTTATAATACTATTGAGCTTTCTAATTCCAGTGTTGACAGGATTTTTCTTGGTATCTTTGATAGACCGAGAAATGGCGTTGAGATTTAGAGTTTTGTTTTCTATTCCGGTTGGATTTGGGGTACATTCAATATTTTATTTTTTGTATCAATATTTGAATATTTATAATTTTAAAAATTTTGAGATATTTGAAGGAATAGTTGTTCTTGTTTTGGCGGTATGCTATTACAATCAAGAACGTCCAAATTTTTCAAAGCACAAGTTTGAAAAGTTGAACAATTGGTTTTATGTAATTAATGTTTACGCTATAGCAATTTTTGCGAAATATTTTATTAACAACCCAATGGGTAGTTGGGATGGATTTAGGATATGGAATACAAAGGCTGAATTTTTATTCTTGCACAGTCCTTTATGGAAAAATGTTTTTCATTTGCCTCATTTTATGTCGCATTGTGATTATCCAATGTTTTTGCCGTCTTCTGTTGCGAGATTGTGGAATTATGTGGGTGAACAAAATTTCTATATGAGTGTTTTGTTAGGTGCTATTTTTACATTTGCTTTGGTTTATCTTTTGTATCAGGCAATTCGTTATTTTAAAAGCGAAAAGACAGCTTATATTGTTTGTACGGTATTTGCAATTTCTGATATTTTTCTTGTAAATGGTGCTGCACAATGTGCTGATATACCATTAGCAATGTTCTTTTTGAGTTCAATTGTTTGTTTGTTTTTGTATTTTAAATGGCAAAGATTTTCAACTATGGTTTTGGCTATAATTTTGGCTGGTCTTGGTGCTTGGGTAAAAAATGAGGGAATGATGTTTTTCCTTATTTTTGCAAGTGTTCTTTTGGGTTGGTTTGTTTATAAAAAAGAATACAAACACACCTTGTATACAATACTTTGTTCCATTCCTGTTTTAGCTTGTTATTACTTATACAAGAAGTTTACTGGAGCACCAAATGATTTGGTATTGGGGCTAGTTGTAGCAAAATCATACAAATTTGCATTAGAGCCAATGAGATATCTGGTTGTGTTGAATACATTTTTGAGTATGCTTTTGGGTAGATTTGTTATATTTCTTTCATTGATAATACTTTGTTTGAAAGGTTTTAAGGTTAGAGCTGCAAATAAAGATGCTTTTCTTGTATCTTCATTAATTTTTTGCGGTTGTGTATTGGGATATATCGCTGTCTATATTATTGCGCCTCATGACATAACTTGGTTGGTTGAAAATTCTATGGAAAGAATAATTTTGCAGATATTGCCGGTATTTTTATTCTTGTTTGCTTTGTCATTGAGAATTGGTAAACCGGATACTATAAACTAACGAATTACTTTTTATAGATATATGATAAAATTGGATAGTTTGAAAATTACAGAGTGTATATAGGTAATAAAAATGAAAGAAATGAAAAATAAAATAATAACAACTTTAGTTGCAATGATAATATTTGCTGGCGGAATGACTGCGTTTGCGAATAAACAACAAATTGCAGAAGTTAAAGCTCCTGTCGCTCCAAAAAGTGTTCAGTTGGATGTTAATAAAAAATTGGTATCAACAAATCCTATCGCAAATGAAGCTGCTTATGCTTTGGTTAAGCCTTTGGAAGTTGTTGCAAATCCAAACAAATATTTGAACAAACAGGTTAAGTTTAGAGCGGTATTTGATAAGTTTTCGACTCTTGGCTTGGATTACAAACCAGCTTTTCGTGATTCTCAAAAATATATAACTTTCTTGATAAAAAGAGATGATGTAACAGACCATACTATTCCGTTGTCTGAGATGAAAATATTTATCAAACGTTCTGAAGCTGAGAAATTCATTGAACTTGATTCTGGCGATGTTATCGAAGTTTATGGCAAGGTCTTTTCTTCAGCTCTTACAGATGCTTGGATAGAGGTTGATAAATTGGTTGTAATCACAAAGAAAAATAAAGAAGAGAAAAAAGCATAAGGCTTATCTCTAGAAATGATTTAAAACAATAGGTATAATATATAGCAAATACGAAAAAAATTAAGAGAAGTTGCGGAGTTTATATATATGAGTGAAAAGAAATCTGATAAAAATAAAACATATTTGACGATACATGGACATTTTTACCAACCACCTAGGGAAAATCCATGGCTTGAAGCAATTGAGTTGCAAGATAGTGCATTGCCTTTTCACGATTGGAACGAAAGAGTAAATCTTGAGTGCTATAACCCAAACTCTGCATCTAGAATTGTGGATGCTAACAATAAAGTGTTAGACATTGTTAACAACTATTCGTTAATGAGTTTTAACTTTGGTCCTACGTTATTATCTTGGATGGAAGTACATGCACCAAAAACCTATGAAAGAATTATAAAAGCTGATATTGTTAGCCGTGTGAAGTTCTCAGGTCACGGAAATGCAATTGCTCAGGTTTATAATCATATGATTATGCCGTTGGCAAATCGTCATGATAAGGAAACTCAGGTTAAATGGGGTATTCGTGATTTTGAATACAGATTTGGTAGAATGCCTGAGGGAATGTGGTTGGCAGAAACTGCTGTCGATGATGAAACGTTGGAAGTTCTTGCTGATAATGGTATAAAATTTACTATCCTTTCACCTTATCAATCTCAAAAATATAGAAAAATTGGTGAAAAAGACTGGACTGATGCAGGTTGGGGTAATATTGACCCTGCAAAACCATATAGATATTTTGTAAAATCTAATCCTAAGAAGTTTATTGATATATTTTTCTACGATGGTGCAATTTCAAAGTCTGTAGCTTTTGATAATATTTTGCAAGATGGCAACAAGTTTGTTAACCGTCTAAAAGAGGGCGTTTCTGGGTTGCGTGATTATCCTCAGATTATCAATATTGGTACTGATGGTGAAAGTTATGGACACCATACAAAATTTGGTGATATGGCGTTGGCTTATGTATTGCGAGTGAAGGCAAAAGAAGCTGGCTTTACTTTGACAAATTATGCTGAATATTTGGATAAGTACGAAGTTACTGATGAAGTAGATATCAAACAAGCTTCTTCTTGGAGTTGTTTCCATGGAGTTGGTCGTTGGAAAGAAGACTGTGGCTGTTCAACTGGCGGTCAAATGGGTTGGAATCAAAAATGGAGAAAACCACTTAGAGATGCCTTTGATTATCTTAGAGATAGACTGGTTGCTTTGTATGAACAGTTTGCGCCTCAGTATTTTACAAAAGATATTTGGGATGTCAGAAATGATTATATCAGTGTAATTTTGGATAGAAGTGAACTTTCTATTAAAAATTTCTTCCGTAATCATTTGAAACCAGAATGTAGTGACCAAGACAAAGTTAATGCAATGAAGTTGCTTGAAATTCAAAGACAGGCAATGCTTATGTATACTAGTTGTGGTTGGTTTTTTGCTGATATTTCAGGTATTGAAACAACTCAGATTATGAAATATGCAGCAAGAGCTATGCAATTGGCAGCAAGTTTTACTGATGAGGATTTTGAAACTGAGTTTGTAAATATATTGTCCAATGCACAAAGTAACATAAAAGAGTTTGGTTCGGGGGCAGAAATTTACAGACGTTTTGTAAAACCTTCAGTGGTAACTATAAAACAAATTGCTAGTCTTTGGGCAATTATGTCAGCTTATGAAGAAGTTGAAGATGAAACATCTTTATATTGTTATGATATAGTTCGAAAAAATTATAAAACAGTGTCAAAAGGCAAGAATAGTTTGCATATTGGACGTGTGCAAATCAAATCAAAAATTACCTTGGAACATTACGATTTGATGTATTCATTGCTTAGATATTCTGGTGGTGATTTCCATTGTGCGATAAAAGATTATTCAGGTGCAGATGAGTTTAATGAAATTCAAAAAAATCTAGCTTCGACTTTTGTAAATTATCCATTGACTGAAATTATCAGAAGTTTGGATAAATATTTTGGTACTGAATATTATACACTTAAGGATATTTTTATAGAGGAAAGAAGAAAAATTCTTAATGTTATGATTCAAGGTAAAACAAATAGATTTTCTGGACTTTATAAAGATATTTATGAAGATGGAAAAGCTTCTATTTTACATTTTAAAAATCTTGGTCTTAATCCGCCTGATGAGTTTAAAATTGCGGCGAAATATGTTCTTGGGCAAGAGTTTAACAAGTTGTTTGAAGATATCCAAAATAGTATGAATGAGCACGATTTGCAAGAAGCTATAGATGTTAATAATGAAGCTAAAATGCTTGATATTCAACTGGATAAAAAACTTGCAAATAGGATATTTACTGAAAAAATTTCTGAAGCTATGTATGTTTTGGCAAAAAATCCTGAGATACATTGTATAGAAACTG
>JAZSES010000359.1:0-2947 GCA_045531805.1 Candidatus Limenecus sp.
GGTATTGATACAAAACCAATTGAAGAAGTTGAAAAAACAGCATTATTCAATGCTTTTGACAAGCTTTCAAAACCAAATGCAGAGTTTAGAAAATTAGATATAAAAAATCCGTCTTTCAAATTGACTACGCAATACCCACGAGAACAATTCAAAAATGATATTTTAAGACTTGTCCAAAACCTTAATGAAACTGAAAAATCAAAAGTTTGGGATTATTTTGGGTTTGAAATTAAACCAAACAAAGATGGAAACAAGGTTATGTCAGGCTATCCTGCATTACTCAATAACGGTGAAAAATTGGCGGAAATAGAAAATCCTGAAACAAAAGCCGTAATTGAACAAATAAAACCATATATCAAAAAATTTACAGACGAAAACAAAATCTTGGCAGATAACAAATTTATTTCTCAAGAAATGGCTGATACATTAAATGATATTTTCAATGCGTTGCCTGAATTGTACACAATCATTGGTAAAGAACAACACAAAACTCACGACTATTCAGTTGATGTTCATACATTGGCTGTTTTGCAAGAATGTATCAATAATTCTCATTTTGAACATTTAACTAATGAAGAAAAACAAACTCTTATTCTGACAACATTGCTTCACGACATAACTAAAGAAGAATTTTCAATCGATAAATCGCATCCAACAGAATCAAGCTTTGATGCATATTATATTTTGGAAAAATTGGGATTACCCAAACAACAACACATGAATATTTATCAATTGATAAAAAATCATGATTTATTGGAACACTGTAACAAAGGTCCTATTGACGCAAATACCGGTAAAAGATTGACAATTCCTGAAGACGAACAAGATAAAAAAATCAAAAAATATGCTTATGAATTTCGTTCCGACAATTTGGGCGAATTGGCTTTAATGCTTACAAAAGCAGATTTATTGGGTGTAAAAAGAGATGGTAGTTTCTTGGACAAATACGGTGGAGCATTAGACAAAGTGGGCAAAAAACTAAGAAATGAAATCAAAACAGTAAAATCTACTGCAATTCCTTTGCCACAAACAAAAATTCCTTCCGCCAGCAACTTAGTTCCTGATGGTGAAAATGTCAAAGAAATTACAACTCAAGGCAAAGACGGAAACCCTATAAAAAACAAAGTTGTTTACATGAAAAAAGGCTTAGACTTGTCAAAATATGGCTTTGACAAAGGCGTTACAGCAGAAAACTTTAATGTCATAGTCCATGGTTTCGACACAGAAGACCAACAAATTGTCCTTGATGCACTAGAATTGGCAAACCAAGATGCACTATTAAGCGCATCATATGTTGTTTACGACAAAGGAAATTACCGTGCATTTAGACAACAGGGTTTCATCAAAGAAGTTCAATCTGATGATATAGGTGCAGCGTATTATAGGGACTTTGGCTCAGGTTGTAAAAAAACAACAGAAAGCTTAATCAACAACTACTTGAATGGCAACTGTATTTCTTATAGAAAATATCTTCCTCAATTAATTAAAGACACTTTAAAAATCAATGATGAAGAATATATTGCATTGTATGAAGAAATCAAAAACAAACCGCTTGATGTTTTAGAACAAGAAAAACCTTATGTTGCTTATGCACTAAAAGACATATTTGCCAAAATGGAAGTCTATAAAAGAAAATTCCAAAGAAATTACAACGAAGCATTAATTACAAAAGGCGAAAATAAAGCTATTTATTTCTACGGCAAAAATGCTGATGAATCAGGACGATATCAAGTTGAAGAAATTCCTGAATTTTTAAGAAAGTATGCTCAAGATAACGATATTCCTATTATTTATTTTGGTGAATAGGTTTTAATATACTATCTGTCTTCTGTTTGTTATTAAGTTTTCAATTTCTTCTTTTTTTGTACCAGTATCTTTTGTATTTGTATTTAAAATATTTTCAGTTTCATCAAGTAGATTGTTCATTTTGGCAGATTTTATCATTTTAATTGCTTTGGTTGCTCCATATTTTGTCGTTAATTCTTTCATCATTTCTAAGGTCTTTTGATTATGACAAAGTTCTACCATTTCTGATAATTCAGAGGTAGTCAATGATGTTGATGCTGTTTTTAACTGATTGATTATTAATGGATTGTCTACCAGTGCAGCTACTAGTTTTTTATGATTACCGTATTTCTTAATTAAATCAACAAACTCTGGGTTTTCTTCTAGTTGTTGCAGTATTTTTTCACTGTGTTCTCCAAATTTTTTGTATAAAGCATCTAGTACAACGGTTCTGGAATATTCTTGACCATTTATTTTGGTTGTACCACCGTATTCTTCATTTGTATCTGTTTTAATTTCTTCTGATTTTATGCGTGCATACGTTTGGCTTTGATACCTAGTTGGGTCTTCAGAACTTTGGTAATTTTTCATTTCGTTGGCCAATGTTATATTATTGTGATTATTCTGGCCAGTTGCATTGTTTATATTTTCTCCAGAGTTTACTGATGCATATTTTTGTTCATATTCTTCAACAAGCTTTGTAACATTTGATGGATTTAGTTTGCATTTTTCTATTATTTCATCTCGGGCCTCTGGATGCGTAGTTGCTATCGCATTTAGTTTAACAACATTATCACCGCTAATATTTTCATTTTTTGCGAGAACTTTAATGTTGTTATTGTAACTTTGGCAATAATCTTGATTTTTTTCTACCAAATGAACCGATGATGTATAGGCATTATTTGCAGAAAAACGGTCACTTCCATCTTGCTTTTTAGCTGTTACCATAAATGAAATCGTGGATTCCATATGTGGATTTTTGTATAAATTGTCCGTAATTCCGTCAAAATATTCATCTGTCATATCTGACTTCTTACCAACTTGCATCATTGTTGATTTTAATTCTGGTTTTTCAGTCATTCTTGTAGTAACGTTGACAATTGTATCACCGTTGTATTTGATTGTATTATTTGCACCTTTTATTTGTTCAAGCTCTACAGCG
>JAZSES010000371.1:0-10190 GCA_045531805.1 Candidatus Limenecus sp.
ACATGGCTACGATCCGACTTAAGAGATGTTACTATTCCATCTAATACTATAAGTTATGATGGTGCAATGGGCTCGTTTATTATAAACCCATTCGGTGCCAATACATATAGTTATGATATAACATTTAATAGTAAAGATAAATTGGATGCATTTATTAAAGAAATAACTAAATCTGATTTATATTCTGAAATCGAAGATGATGCCAATATTTCTGATGATGGTATTCATAACCATTTTGTTATAAGTGGTTTTATAAATGAAGCTTTATTAGAAATATTTCAAGTTGAATTAAAAAGAATATTAAATGGATTAGGAAAATAATAGAGAGTTCAAATGAGTACAATAGACCAATTTAGACAAAAATTAACTAATGGGGGCCATCGTTCTAATAGATTTAGAGTTATTGTAGATTTCCCTCAAAATACATTGGAAAATGCACCGAAAGCTCAAGAATCATTTGAATTTTTAGCATTTGCGAGTGCTGTTCCAACATTAAATATGGGTGAAATACCTGTTAAATTTAGAGGTAGAACAGTATTCTTTGCTGGTGACCCTGCAGACCCAGAACTATGGACATGTTCAGTATATAATCAAATTTCATTTGATATTAGAAATGCTTGTTTAAGATGGAGAGATAATTATATCGCACCAGATTCAGTTACTGGTCAAGATTTAATTGAAACATCTACAGCTAGAATTGAAATGTTAGATAAAAGTGATAAGGTTATACAGAAATTTACAATATATAATGCATGGGTTCAATCAATTGGACAATTATCATTAGATTGGAATACAGAAAATCAGATATCTACATTTGATTTAACTTTAAGATATGATTACGCTAAAGAAGAACCAGTAGCAGGTTCATCTAGTGAAACAATAGAAGGTTAATATGGCAGAACTATCATTTGTTGATTTTAGAAGATTTGCAAATAACAAATTAAATATATTGAAGGAAGAAACATCTTCTCAATATGCTGAATATGTTATGAAAAATTTTGGCAAATTATATGAATCAGTTTCAGATGAAGATTTATATCACATAGCTGAATATAATGAATTAGATAAAAATAATATTAATATTTTAAGAAACGTTCAATATTGTGATAATCTTTATGATTATTTCATTTATGATGATAGAACATGTATAGGTGTAAATAAAGAAGGTAAGATTATCTATATAGGTGATTATTTAGCTTCTAATTTGAATGGTGGGAGATTATAATATGTCATATAAAGTAAAAGTTACTCCACATGGACAAGGTTCTTTTTATCAATGCGGATTTAGTTCAGAAGAATCAGCAAAAGCGTGGGCTAAATCGTATAAAGCCAAAGGACCGTACACGTCTATGAAATTAGAAATTATGAAAGAATCTAAGGTAAATAATATGAAAGTAGTAGTGGAATCAAAAAAATTTGATAAAATTATTAGAGGTAAATTGAAAAAGATGATGGAATCTTTAGTTCAATTACCTAATGGTGAACAAAAACATATGTCACCAGAAGAAATTGAACAATTACATTATGATGAAGTTCCATATGAAATTGTTCAAGATGATATTGAAACAGAAGTAGATAAAGAAACTTGGGGTGACGAACCAGAACAGGTTGAAGAACCTGTAGATAATTCTGATATGATATCTGTAGATGATGAAGTTGAAGAAGACGATGAACCTCAAGATATAGTAGATTTCTTAACAAAGAAAACTGAACCAGAAGAAGTTAAACCTAACGAACCTGCAGTATTATCAGAGTTCGATGATTTATCAAATGAAGAAAAAAAGGCATTGCTATTAAAATTAGCGAAAAATGATAATGATTTGAATGCTATATTAGGTGCTTATTTAAATAAGAAAGTTGAAGAAGATGCAGCTGGCTCTGAAGAAGCTGTAGATGAATTGAATGAAGCATCACCAAGTGAAATTGATAAAAAGATGCAAATTGCTTATAGATTATATAAGAAAAATGGTGGTAGAAAATCATACAATGATTGGTATGATGAAATATTAGAACCTTACACTGGAACTTATAGTTCAGAGGAAGAATATTTAAAAGCTCAAGGTTTATTATAAAGGATTATTATTATTATGGTTAGAAAAATTTATGAAAACGCTATTTATTTAAGAAAGAAACAAAACGCTAGAAAGGTATATCAAAGAAGTAATAATGTTTTGCCTATTGAAGTACCTGGCGCTGGTGAAGAAGATATTAATATAGTAGATGAAGGCTCAGAACAAAATGACGCTGGTCAAACTGATGCTAACCAAACCACAGGGACTGACGAATAATGTTCGTTGAACAAATAAAAAATCTTATATCTAATAATCCTCAAATAGTAATGGTTACTAATAGAGGATTAGAAGATAAAGATAGAAATGTTATATTTATAGCTAAAGATTTAGATAGTAGATATCCAGAATTAAAATCTCTATTTATGACAGAAACAGCTATAGAAGTAACACCATACGAAATAAGAATTAAAAGAAAAAAATCTAAGAAGAAATAATGTCAGAAAAATTATCATTTGGTAAAGAAGTTTTGAATTTATTAAAAGAACTATGTTTATCTTTCTTAGATTTTTGGGTTAGTATATTTGAAGATTTACATTCATTTAGAAATAAATTAGTTTTAGTTTCAACGATGTTATGTTTATATGTATTATCTTCAAGCCAAAGCGAAACTGTCATTATAACTGCTTTAGGTATATGGAATATGATTATTGCATATTACTTTAAAAAACGAAATGAAAGTTCTCAAAATAGTGCCTCTTAAATAAGAGGCATTTTTATTTTTCAATAAATAATTTTATATAAGTCAAACAGGTATATCGTTTGTTATATAACGATATCCATAAGTTAAAGGATATTTAAAATGAGTTTTGAACCAGTATCTGGTTATTCTACTAATAGAACTTCTACGGTATTTTCAGATGGTAGTAACGAACAAAGAGCGGAATTTGTAGCTACATTATCTGATGGATGGGCATTAGAATCTTATAGTACAGATAAATCCTCCGCGGTTATTACTGATGGTGTAAATAAACAAAGAGCAGTCGTTACATATAATTTGAATGGTGGAACTAGCGGTGGTTCATCTTCCGGTGCTACTACAGCCGCAAATGTATCAGTAAATTTATCTGGTATGAATATTATTAAAACTGCTAATGTTCAAGCTGCATTAAAAGAATTAGATTTAGCAGTAAAGGATTTACAAGATTCAGTATCTATATTAGCAACATCAGTAGAATTAAGCAATGAATTTGGACAATCAACTGTAGTATTGTTAGATGAATTAACATCAATAGAAATTGATGGTAGACCTTCATATAAAGAACCAGGTGCCACTGTATACGCTGAAAATGGTTCAGTGGGTATTATCAGTACATTAGATGCAGCTAACGGAACAGCAAATGTAGTTACAATATCTACATTTAGTACATCGGTTGTGAGTGATAACGGCATTAAAGGTGATTATAGTGTTACATATGGTATTATAAATATGCCTAATGGTGTTATAACATCTCCAGTTGATAATAATAATTTAAATATACCAGCAGGTATTATGTTAAAGGCTGCAGGTACATCAACATTAACTACATTGGCTAGTGCGTTTACTCATGAAACTGTTAGTACGTCTAATTTTACATTATTTTATGTGGACGGTGAATTTTTAGAATGTGGAGATGTATATTATTCTTATAAAGAACCAGCTGAAAATGGCATTGAAAATTTCCAAGCTTGGTTTAATCCTACTATAGGTAAATGGCAATTCCGTAGTAATGATACTGGAAATGTTTGGAGAGAAGCTATCGCTACACCTTTATGTGATTGTATATTTACTAATGGTAATATCACTAGAATTGATTTTATAGGCTATAGAGTATTAAATAAACAAGAATTTATTAGTAAAGATATAGCTGATGAATTATATTCTGAAAAATTGGGAAGTTTAGTATCTGGAGACATTCAATTAGAACATAATACTACATATACTGGAGATATTATAAGTAATTTAAATATAAGTTTTCCTTCAGATATAAACAGTTTATATATATCACAAATTAATTTTACTTCAGGAACAACTGCAACAACATTTATCGCACCGGATACTATTAAATGGAGTGGTGATAGTATTAAACAAAATGCTTTAGTACCTGAAGCTAATAAAAGATATAGTGTATTATTTTATTATGATGGTGTAAATGTAAGAGCAATTTCTCAAGGAGTTTAAAATGATATTTGTTAAATATATTAGCAAAAATGAAGTAAATTTTGCAAGAAATCCTATATTTGTTAATGGGTTAGTATATTCTAATCCAAATGCAGATATATTAAAAATGTTAGGATATAAAGAATTAATAGTTCAAGAGACCCCCCAAATTGAAGAAGGTGAATATCTAAAACCAATTTATATTGATAACGATAATAATGTTACTCAAACTTGGGAGATAGTAAATGAACCTACGGAATAAATTGCCCTTTTATTTATCTTATATAGAAAAATTCAAAAGGCCGACATTCTTGGAGTATGTGGAAAATACAAGCAGTGCATACATTAATACAGGAATCGTACCGTCCTATGATATGACGGTAAAGGTCAAATACAAGTACACCCAACTAAACAGTACGTTCAATCCTATATTTGGTATGAGAACCAAAACGAGTAGCGAAGGTGACAATTTGTTCTGGGCTGGTATGCACTATACAGACAAACAAGCATATCTACGATTTGGTGGTAATTCAACAAACTACGCAATGGGTGATGATGCGCTTGATATCATTGAAATGGTGGCTAGCCCAGATGGGATATTTATTAACAGTATTGATACAAGCGCAAGATATTATGATGGCGCAATGACGCCACAAGCAATCCCAATATTTTTGTTCACTCTAAACAATGCTGGTGTACCAGATGGTGGTTTAGGTGCAACAAACGCAAGGGTGTATTCATTTGAAGTTTACGATGGCAATGGTGTATTGATTCAGAATTTACGCCCTGCCCTCGACCCGAGTGGAAAAGTTTGTATGTATGACACTGTGACTGAAAAATACTTTTATAATGCAGGCACAGGTGAATTAAAAGCAGGTGGTCGGTTCGTTGAAAGTATCTACTTTGATGGTGAAAGTTATATTGACACGTTATTACTGCACCAAACTTGCACAATTGAAACTGCGGTTAAGTATGAAGCAGGACATTCACGTCGTATGTTGACAGGCTGGTCTGGCTCGGGTTCTTACTGGGGCATGATGTCTAATGGTGAGTTAGAAATAAGTGGTAGTGGTGTATCAGGAACAGATTTAACCGATTATACTATTGTCAATATTGAGTTGGATAATGAAAACTTATTGTTCACTGTGACGGTAAATAGCATAACAACTACCAAGGCCGCAGTTTATGCAGATAGCACTTATACTATAGGTTGCACAACTCCATCATCAGTTAACAAGATTATCGGGAATGTGTATTATAGCAAGGTACATAATGCGAGTGGTGAACTGGTTCAAGACCTACACCCATACGTGGACAGCGATGGTGTTGCATGCTTCAAGGATGTTGTGACAGATACATTATTCTATAACCAAGGCACAGGAACATTAACATATACAGAATTTGAAATACTAGAATGCCTGGAATTTGATGGAACTCAGTACATTGATACTGGATTCATACCATCAAATAACACTAAGGTTGTTGGTAGTGCTGATTTCACACAATGGAATGGTAGTTTGGCTAACTATGTATTTGGTGTATTTGATAGCGACAAAAATTTTGGGTTTAATGTTGGCTCTGCTAGGAGTTTCTTTAATACGCTTTGGGGAGCAAGCACAGGTATAAACGACCAAACAAAAGGTATAATACCCGAATTAAATGTTAAATACAACTTTGATATTTCAAAAGAAGGAAGTTATATAAATGATGTTGAATATTTAGGTGCATCAAGATTTACAGCAACATTCCAAGCGCAAAAGACAATGTTTATTGGTTGGTCAAATGGTACATCTGCGCAGTCTATGAGTGGGCGAATATATCCAATGAAAGTATATGACAATGGCGTGATGGTGCGTGATATGATTCCAGTTAAACGCTCAGATGGTGTAAAGTGTATGTATGATAAAGTGGAAAATAAGTATTATGAAATATTGAACAAATAAAACCTTCAATTTGAAGGTTTTATTTATGTAATTATCTACATCAATAAATAATATTAATAAGTATTTTAAATAGAAGCCATACAATATGCATAAGAATGATTTTATCATTATTAGGGGAACTAGATGTTATTTTATAGATGCTAATACATTTATAATAAGGACGGGCATTATAGTTGGTTATAATAATACATTAGGTCAAGTAACAATAAAAGTTAAAAATAATTCTAATGAATATGATGTAATATATCGCAATAGGGATTATATATGGTTTGATTTAGAAGAATGTTTATTATGGCTAACTAATTATTTAAGGGATAGTGGTATGCTAACAATTAAAGTAATGAATTTAACGTCTCAATTAAATGGTGTTAATAATATTTTTAAATTACGTGAATCATTAGGTGATAAGTATACTATATTTCTAAATGGTTTAAGACAAGATAGATATGATTATATTATAGATAATGATAATTTAACTATCACATCATTATCTAGTGATATACCCTCCCAAAAAGATACTTTAATTATTGAATATTGGAAATCAAGTGAGTTACCTGCATGACATACCCAAGAATAAATTCTACTCAATTACAATCAATATTATCCGGAAAAGTACAAGTAGAAACTTTTAGTACACTTAAATCGTATACTAAAAATATATTTGTTAATAAAGATAATAATATTTACTATTCATTAACAGATATTTCTGCCGGTGCATTTAAACCACATCAATGGCAAAAAGTAGTATTATTATCAGATTTTGATACTAAACAGGATAAAATAACTTCTACAGGATCAACCAATTTATTAACTGCACCCGCAAGCGTTGGAGGACAGCCAGGGAAAATTGAAATATCTAGTTTAGAACCCGCGTTTACTGTATTATCTAAATCTAAAGGTGGGGCTGGTAAAGATTTATCAAATATATTAAAATCTGCTAACGCTGATAATATTTTAGTTATTGATAGTAACGGTAATATCATTAATGCTAAAACATTAGATAAAAGTCAATTAAGTGAAGAAATAAATGATTTATTAGACAATGCTAGTACATCAGTTCAACCCACAGAATTAAATGAAGTTAAAATAAAATTAGATAATCACGTTAGCAATACATCTAATCCTCATAACGTAACTAAAGAACAATTAGGATTAGGCAATGTAGATAATACATCGGATTTAGATAAACCTATTTCAACCGCAACTCAAGAAGCATTAGATTTAAAAGCTAATGATGAAGAAGTTAAAAATACTTATGTTAAAAAATCTGGGGATACAATAACTGGTTCATTAGAAATAGGAGAAAATACTGATTATACTATATCCTATAATGAAGAAAAAAGAGGATTATATTTTAAGACTAATGGTGATAGGGGTATTTTATTAACCAATGATGTATATGGGCAATTAAAACCTACATCTAATGGGTATATGTATTTAGGTGATTATGATAACAAATGGGGTACAGTATATACATTAAGATTAAATAATGGTGAGAATTTAACAGTTCCTAAAGTAGGGGGTACATTAGCTAGAATTGAAGACTTGCCTGAAGTGCCAGTACAATCAGTAAATTCTAAAACTGGTGATATAGTTTTAACAAGCGATGATATAAATGCTACAATAGGTGAAACTTCTTATACTTTACAAGAAACATTAGATTTAAAAGCTAATAGTAATGATGTATATACAAAATTAGAATCTAATAATTTATTAGATAAAAAGTTAAATATAGATACTGCTAAAGCTACCTATGTAGATATTACTTCTTATGATGAATATAAAGAAAATGTAGCTACTGATATTGAAAGTATTAATAAAACGTTAGATGCTAAAGCTAATCAAGAAACGACTTATACTAAAGCTGAAGTAGATACTAATTTAACAAATACGTTAAAAGATTATGTTAAATTTACAGATTATGCTAGTATTAGTGGTGATGCTGGGTTAATCAGAACAAGTTCTGCGTATGGAACTCAGATGGTTGCAGCTGGGTATATTAGAGCTGGTGTAGATACTTTAGAGTCTTACAAAACAAGAGCTGTAAACTTTTTTGTTGGTAAAGGTACTTTAGAAAATATTAAAAATGATTTAGTTAAAAGAGCTATCACTGAAAATGATATTGAATTGACTGACACTGAAAAGGCATTGGCCAGAACTTGGATTGGTGCGGGAAGTCAAGCAGATTTAGATACTAAAGCTAATCAAGCTACTACATATACTAAAGGTGAAACAGATACTTTATTAAATAAAAAATTAGATATTGATACAGCTACATCTACATATGAAACTATAGCTAATTTCACTGAACATAAAAATAATACATCTAATCCTCACTCAGTAACTAAAGCTCAAGTTGGATTAGGGAATGTAAATAATACATCCGACTTAAATAAACCTATTTCTACAGCTACTCAAACTGCATTAGACTTGAAAGCTAATAAAGCAGATGTTTACGATAAATCTGAAACTTATAATCAAGAAGCAATTAATTCTAAGTTAGATAAAAAATTAGATATTGAATCCGCAACTGCTACATATGCTACTATATCTAATTTAAATAGCCATACATCTAATACATCTAATCCGCATAACGTAACTAAAGAACAATTAGAATTAGGCAATGTAGATAATACATCTGATTTAGATAAACCTATATCTACAGCTACTCAAAAAGCATTAAATACTAAAGCCGATATAGATAATGTAAATGATAGTTTAAGTAAAAAACAAGATACTTTAGTTTCTGGGACTAATATTAAAACTATTAATAATGAATCATTATTAGGTTCAACAAATATCAAATTGCAAAAACCTTTATCTGGCTCTAATGGCAATGTAGTAGTTTATACTAACAATGAAGGAACTTTAGGTGAAATAGGTTTTGATAATGAACCTATAGATAATAGTGATAATTTATTAAAGAGTGGCGTCATATATGATTCATTATCTAAAAAAATTAATTATACTGATATAGTTAATGATGTAACATCTGGTGGCACTAATAAACCATTATCAGCTGAACAAGGTAAAGAATTATCTAATAGAATTAATTTAGTTGCTCAATCTACTCATGATAGAGGTGTGGTATTAAATGCATTAAATAGTCAAGGAAAGAATTATTCAGTTACATCAGTATTAGTAAATAATGGTGGTTCTGGATATACTTTAGGTGATGCTTTATTCTTAATATCAGAAGAATTAAAAATTGATAGCATTATCACAGTTGATGAAGTAGATGCATTAGGAACTATTAAAGTTGTATCAATATCACAAGGTGGTTCATTTATTGAAGACCCTACAGGCTCTTCAGTTAAATTTATAGGTGGTACGGGCTCCAATGCAACATTCAATGTTACATCTATGTTAACAGATAATTTAACATTGAAAGATATAGCTAATCCTAATCCTAATGATTTTGCAACTGTATTGCAAGATGAATTACATGATAATTTAATTTATGTATGGAAATATGCGGATTTTAATGGTGATGGTGTATTCAATTGGGTATCAGGTTATCCAGTTCAAACTGAAGATAGAGATTTTAATATTGAACCTATTACTAATAGCGAATTAGCATCTAATTCAGTATCTACAGTTAAAATATTAAATAAGAATGTTACATTAGATAAATTAGCTGATGATTCTGTCAATGGTGATAAAATAATTGAAGGCTCAATTACTAATGTGCATATAGCTGACGATGCTTCTATATCACAAAGTAAGATTAGTGGGTTAGTAAATGATTTAAGTAGTAAAGCTAATCAATCAACTACATATACTAAAACGGAAGTTGATGGATTTGTAAATTCAAAACAAAACGCTATTACAGGTGCGGCTTCTACTATTACCAATAATAATTTATCAGTTAATAGAGTCGTAATTTCAAATGCAAATGGTAAAATAGATGCATCAACGATTACATCTACAGAATTGAGTTATTTAGATAATGTCACTTCTAATATACAAACTCAATTAGATAGTAAAGCAAATAAATCAACTACTTTAAGTGGTTATGGTATTACTAATGCTTATACT
>JAZSES010000149.1:0-7204 GCA_045531805.1 Candidatus Limenecus sp.
TCAAAGCGAGTAGATTATCCTGCAAAGCTTTACTACGCTCCAATTGCAACCAGTAAGTATTATTGGAAGAGCATGGTAAGTAACGCAGAACAGTTCTGCAAGAGCATGTATCATATCGACAGAAATATCAGAAAGCATATTCTGATGAACTAATAAAGGCAAGCTCTGATTGAAAAATATCAGAGCACATTGCCGACATAGAAAGGATAATGACATAATGGGATTAAACGGTAATTTAACAAATTTTACAGGTGACCCTAACGGTAATGGCGGCAATGGCAACAATGGCGGCACAGGTTCAACAGGTGGTTCAAGCAGAGGTGGTTTTCCACCATTCATGGGTGGTGGCTCTAGTCAGTTTGCACCAGATGAACTGATGACAAACATGAATAAAGCTCATCACACACCAACATTATTCCGTGATGCCGTAATCAATCAGACCATGTCTGTCTTAATCGGTAAAAACAAGCCAAATGCTTTGCTTGTAGGTCTTGCTGGTACAGGTAAGACTAAAATCGTAGAAGAACTTGCAAACAGAATTGAAACAAAACATCCTTCAGTTCCATTGATTCTCCATGATTATACTATCTGGAACTTACAGTTATCTGACCTTGTTGCAGGTACAGGTATCGTTGGTGAACTCGAAGAAAAGGTAAATAACCTTGTCGAATTTCTTTCCGATAAGAAGAATAAGGCTATCGTATTTGTTGATGAAATTCACGTACTGTTTGCTGGTGAAACATATAAGAAAATTGCTCAGATTTTAAAGCCTGCTATGAGCCGTGGTAAGATTAAGGTAATCGGTGCTACAACAACCCAGGAATTAAAGAGCATTGAAACAGACCCAGCTTTCAATCGACGGTTCGGTAAGGTGCTTGTAGATGAGCTTTCTAAGGCTCAGACTCTTGAAATCTTAACAGCTTTCAAGTCTACATTATTTAAGCACTATAACACAACCTTCAACTTTGATGATGACCTTGGTAAGTATATCATCAATACAGCTGACGATTTCTGCAGCACAGGTTCACACAGACCTGATAATGCACTTACGCTACTTGACAGAACAGTAGCAGATGCAATCATCAGAAAGCAGGAAATGCTCAATAGCCCTGACCCTACAATCTCTGCCATGGCTAAGGCTATGCCTGGTATTCTATTGTCTGAAAACAGCATTAAGACTACAGCATGGAAGATTACCACAGGTAACAATGAACCAAAGCAGTTTGACGTTGACGAACTGAGAAATGATTTCAGTCGAATTCTTGGACAGGAACACATCATTGAACCTTTAATCAAGGTTATCAGATTACATGATATGCATGTGCGACCAAGAAAGAGACCACTTACATTCCTGTTTACAGGACCATCTGGTGTAGGTAAGACCGAGTTGACAAAAATCTTGGCTTCTTCTTACATCGGTGAAAAACCTATCATCTTAAACATGCCTGAATTTCACTCATCTGCGAGCATTAACCGAATCATCGGTGCTCCTGCAGGTTATGTAGGCTACGACGCAAATTCAGAGCTTCCTTTCGACGCTCTTGACACAAATCCTTATCAGGTAATTTTACTTGATGAGTTCGAAAAGTGTCACTCCAGCGTTCAGCGGTTGTTCATGTCTGTTTTCGACGAAGGTTATCTGAAGACAAATACAGGAAAGACAATTGATTTTTCCAAGTCAATCATTATTGCAACAACAAATGCTGGTTGCACCAACGATGCATTCAGTATTGGTCTTGTGAAAAATGATAAGAAAGATAAAACAATTGAAGACCTGTCGGCTTATTTCAACATCGAGTTGTTAAACCGATTCAGCCACAGATTCACTTTCCACAGTCTGTCAAGAGAACTCTACACAGACATTATGCGTAACGCTTATGCAGCTGACGTAGCTGACATTAAGACTAGAAAACCGCGTGTACAATTATTGGATGATATTGACCCTACAGAACTTGAAAATCTTGTAGAAAAGTCATATAATCCTAAGTTAGGTGCTCATCCAATTAAGACTGTAATTACAGAGTACATTGACACGCAGTTGTTAAATAACCCGTAAACAGCATAAATAAGAGGAATGGGTAAAACCATTCCTCTTAAAAAATGCAAGCAGAGATAAGAAAAGGAGATAAACTATGCCTATCGTTTTAAATGACCTTGAACAAAACGTGCAAATTATCCAGACAAAATTAACACCACAGTTCTTTTCGTCATCTTTAACAGGTAGTGGCGGTAAAGTAGGCTTACTTAACGTCAACAGACTTCCTGCTCGAAATGCACAAACTGCTCAGATTTCACCTCAGAGATGTAGAAATTTTAAGACTTCTATCAGCTCTGGTACATCTGATTATGAATTCATTCCAACAGCACTTGCTGATTTTGGTGGAACTTTCACAGTTGAAAAACTTCCTGAAATGGCAGCATGTGTATCAAACGATACAATTCCAGCTGACAAAAAGGTGTATATGTATGTGACAATGCATGACATGGTATATGTTGTAACAGATAAGGGTCAGGTTACAAGAAAGAAAGAATTATTCTGTATGTATGAAATCTATATGTACACAGCAACTTCTGACCCAAACAAGTTCAATTGTACAGTATTCGTAGAACCTGCATTAAATACTCAGCAGTTCCATCCAGCTTATACAACAATTGACCCTCAGTTACTTGATGATTACTTTGGCAGCCTTTTGGTATACGATATTGTTATCAACACAGTTGATACTTGGACAAATCGTATTCCTGAAATCGTAAAGATTATCATTGACAACAATATGCACTCTGAAATTCTCAGAGAAATGTGTATTCGTATGAATAACTATTCTGTAAGCCTTATGGATTACAAGGAAGTATACGATTATGTTGCAACAAACCGACCTGATATGGTTGACACCATCACACAGGTAAACTTAAACTTGTTGCTTAATGCAACACTGAAAACATTGGAGCAGAATAAGGCTAACATTCCAACATTTACAGCTGTACCATGGAATCAGACTACACCTAAGCTTTCTACTGAACAGTTAAAAGCTGTATGTACTACTGAACCTTGTTGTATTGTACAGGCTGGTGCTGGAACAGGCAAGTCCACTGTAATCAACAACAGAATCAATTATCTTGCTCATTGTGGTGTAGACCTTGCAAATGTTATGGTATTATCGTTTACAAACGCTGCTGCTGACCATATCAAGGATATTGCACCTGCTGTAAACTCAAAGACAATTGCATCCATGATTCATGATATCTACGCAATGAACTTTGACCATAATCTGTCCACAATCGACACTATGATTAACAGCTTAAAAGCAAGAAAGAGCATCAACAATGCAACCAACAGAGTTGGATTATCGTTAATCAACGCTCTGACATACCTGAAAAAGGATATCAATGGTGGTCTTATCGACCTGTCCAACCTTATTTCAGCTCATTATGATGAGGTAATTGACATTCTCAATACCATCAGACAGACAACATTGGAACTTGAGTCCATCATTTGTTATCATGCTAAGAACTTAATTGAGCCAAACGGTCTCTGTGAACATCTTATCATGGATGAAGTTCAGGATAACTCAATCTTTGAGTTCATTTACATCATCAACTACGTTGTTCGTCATAATGCTTGTCTCTACCTTGTAGGTGACTGTTCTCAGACTCTGTATGAGTTCAGAGCTTCCAATCCAAAGGCGCTTAACTGTCTTGAAATGAGTGGTGTGTTTGAATGTATGCAGCTTCAGACAAACTATCGTTCCAACCAGAACATTCTTGATTTTGCAAATCTTCAGTTAAATGTAATTGAAGCTAATCAGAATGCAAAAATCCAGTTAAGAGCTAACCAGTTCCATACAGGTAGACCTTTCGAAGAAGATGTTCAGGTAAATTACTACCAGTTAATGAACATGACTAAAGCTGTTGATGACAAATTCCCTGCTATGATGTTTGACATCAAAGATTGGATTAAAGATAAGCTTGCAAATGGTGAACAGATTGCATTCCTCAGTTATCTAAGAAAAGATTTGGAAATGTTTGAAAACCTTGTTTCCAAAATCTATCCAAACAACAGTTTAGTAAACATCGTACCTGCAAAATGTTACAACAACAGTTTCTTCTCCAAGTACATTTTGTACTATGGTGATGATTTTGTTCATAAGATTGGTGCTGATGTCACCATGGAAATCATGCGTCATATTATTGACAACATTGATACTCTCTGTCGTACAGATGCACAGAAAGCCAGCCTTAGAACACTCATTGCTGAATGGCAGGCTAAGTTTGCAAACGACTTTAAGGTTCGTGACCTCGTACTTGCTCAGGGCGGAATCACAGAAGAACTCTTCAAAGAAGAAGTATTCGTATCCATGACAGAATTCGAAATTGACAAGAATGCTATGAAACAGCGACTTGTATCTGCCGCTAACGAGAAAATGAAAGCTGAAGATATTTCCGATTACGATTTCGTAGTTTCCACCATTCATTCAGCAAAAGGTCTTGAGTTTGACAACGTTATTCTTCTTTACAATGAATCCAAAAAGGATTCTGAAGAAGATAAGAGAATGTACTACGTTGGTCTCACTCGTGCTAAGAAGTCTGAACGTATCATTGCATTCAATACTCGTGTCAATTCTGACATCAAGTCTGCATATGAACTTATGTGTCAGGCTAAGAAAAACGGTATTGCCGTTGATGAAGATGAAGATGGTAATGAAATCATTCTTGTAGATGAATCTGTTAATGCTGCTGTCACAGCTGATGATTCTACAAATGATACACCTGATTCTAATGCACCAATTGAAGAATAACATGTATTACAAGTGACAGCAGGAAACTGCTGTCACTTTGTTTCTTCAAATTTTCGTTCCTATGTGCTTCAGAATACCTCTGTAATGACGTCAGAGCCTCAAATTCGAATCAAAACGCATTTAACCTACACTTTATCGTTTTTGCTAAAAATCGTCTTAAAACGCAAAATACGAGTTTAAATAACAAAAGAAAGGTTGGTATGGTACATGAACAAACCATATAATAAATCAAACATACATCATGGTCAAAACGTACCATATGCTATGAATCCCGCATCATTATATGCAAATACGCTTGAAAACAAAACACAAGAACTTAACCAAATGTTAAGAGCATATAATAGAGAACTTGTAGACCAAGGTTTCGGCATAAAAAGAGCTGATTTAAGAAAAAAAGATTTTATTGATATCAGAAGTATATTAACAATGCCTAATAATAAAACAAGTGCTCCAAGTTCAATTTTGAGCCCAGAGGAACGAGAATTTGGAAAACAGAATTTCTGGTTTTCTACGGTACCATGTTTCACTGAAGGTGTACTACAAATCAACGACTGTCGATACATCTACTGGAACATGACCGACATTCAACCGCACTATGATAATATGACACTTATTCTTCATGATTATATCTTTTATGAAGATATAGGTTGGCAACCAGGTGTAGTTGGAACAGTTAAATTAAATTTCATAAAAGATGAATGTTATATTGACCTACAATTTGAAGACGACAGTGTTCAATTGTATTCTGATATTTATCAGATGATTAGTTACAAACGATTAGGTTGGACCACTAACCAAATCAAAATGTGGGAATCTGAAATCATCAAACATGCTAAAGATACTGAAGATGATTTAAAGATTCATGGTACTGACCAATTTCAAGAATTAACAATGTTATTTCTTAGGTATATTTCAAAAGTAAACTACATGTTATCACTTAATAAACCTAAAATAACAAAAACACATCAAAAGACTGTAACGGCAAACACAAAAATTGAAATTGTAAACAATGATAATGAGTCTAAAACACAAGAAAGACGAGTCAGAACAATAGGTTCAATACCGATTACATCAAAAGATATACCTCGTTTACCTACAGAAAAAACAGTAATACGATACAAAGTTGCATCTTGGAAAACAAGAGGCTTCATACGTAAATACTCAAACGGTAAAACGGTCCATGTCAAAGAATCAATACACCATAGAAAATGTTTACAAGAAAAAGACCACACACCTGTCACAATAAAATTGACATCAAAGGAGGCTCCAAATGACCCCAAAACAAAGCAATAAGATTGAAGAATTGGTTGTTCAATTAAAAAGATATATAGACGACCAAATTCAAGAATTACACAAAGATATTGCATCCAATTTTTGTCTCACATTTGCTATGCACAAAATCAATCTCATAAACGAATTAAAAAGTTTAACAGATAATGATATTTACACAATTGCACAGCAAATCATTACAGTACCTAAAAACCAAGAGGAAGCTTATATTGACATTGTTGACAGAGCGATTCTCACCTACATCAATAATCCAAGAGGTAAAGATATGAACAAAAAGAAAAAAGTAGTATTTGACGTAGATGACATTTTATGGGCATTAAACAAACGCATGACAGAAATGGCTGGCATTGACTTTTCAAAGCTTACAGTTTACTCTGTATTAGAAAACAAAAATTTAACAGATGATGAACGACAAAGAGCTTATAATATTTACATGAACCATGAATTGTTTGAAAACATTGAATGGTATCCTGGAATCGAACGTATCAATCAATTGGATGCCGATATATCAATTAACTCCAATTCATTCTGTGATAAAGCATCTATGTTAAAACGTCAGCAGTTACATGATGTACTTACGCTTCCAGATGAGAAAATTATCATCAGAACCATTACAGATGAAAAGAAAAAGGAAATGGATGATGATATTTTCATCTTTATTGATGATTCACCATACAATATTGCAGCATCAAAAGCTACATACAACATTGTATTACAACAGCCTTGGAACTCATCACCTGAAATGCAGGCTATTATGCGTACTAACGGAACAGGTTACATTTACTGTGATACGCTTGAACACATCATCGACCTTGTCGAAATGTTAATTACAGGCAAAAAGAAAGAATGGTCTTAATAAGGAGGTTACTATGTTAATACCAAGAGAAGGTGAAATGAACTATGAAAAATTAGAAGATTTAGCGTTCTACTATATGTTTCTTTCTTCATGTTTACCTGAAAAACAGTACAACATGTTAAAAGAACGTTGGCTCGCTAACGGTGGCGTAAAAGCATGTCCATGGTGGAAATTCATTGCAGAAAATGTAACAATTATGGCTACACCAATTATTCCTGTAATATCAACTTATTCATTTGACAATGATGCACCTGTTGTATTA
>JAZSES010000046.1:0-3269 GCA_045531805.1 Candidatus Limenecus sp.
TTGGAAAGTTGACGATAGCAAATGCAAGCATAACCGGAGCAACAGCAACAGACCTCGGTACTCACTCTCATGGGGTGACTATATCCTCTGCAATAACAGGGACTGGTACTATCCAAAATGGCTCCCTTACTATCAACGGCCAATCATTTACAGTTGTGGGCAAAACAGCTGCGGAAATTGTTAGTAACATAAACGCTTCAAGCGTAGCACGCGCGCAACTAGAAGGAACAACCCTCACAATCCAAGTAACAGCAGAAAACGTAGATGCAAGTGCAATTACAGCATCTGGAGATGCTGCACGTGTATTGGGCCTTGCTGATTATTCTACTGTCGGCGCTGACAAAATATACGGTCTTTCTGCAGCAGCGTTTGGCTCAGAATTTAGCAACACTGCAACATACAAAGAATATGAATTTGAATCAGGGAATGCAAACAGCGTCCTATTCGATGGATATTGGGCATTGGTTTTGACCAAAGACTTAACAACCACAACATCGCCATACAATGGTGTACAAATTTATTCAAATTACGAGAAACTTTATCAATTTAGTCTAGTTGGTTTAACATATCAAGATGTTGTGGATAAAATCAACTCAATTACGGATGGCTGTGCACACGCAGAGTTACAAGGCAACAAAATGATAGTAGCATATGATTGGGACCGAATAGCAGAGAAATTTGGTAATGGTTGTTATGTTGCGGAGCTTTGGGGGTATGACTTACAAAGAACATGTACAAATGCTGGTGCGTTCTCTGGCAAAGCATACAGAACTGGTCAAACAACAGCAGGAACATACATGAACCACTGGAATTACACATATGATGTATACACAGAGAAAGTTTATGATGACTGGGATTTAGTACAAGATGGCTCTACATCATTAGACAATTATAGATACGAAACTGATACACAAAATGGTGTAACATTCACATACTATGATACAACTTGGAGTGATACAAAATACACAAGTTGGTCAGGTTCTGCGTCAAGCACTTACTCAAGTGGTATTAACTACAAAGATTGGTCCTTACAAACTCAATGGCGAGAAAAATACACAACGACTTTGTATACAGATTGGTCTTCTTCAAACTCTGCTACTCATGGTGGGTCTATGGAAACCACAACAAGAGGTAGTTCTACCACAACTACAAAATATACATCTTGGAGTTCTTCTAGCTCTGCGACTCATGGTGGGACTATGGAAACAAGTACTACGACCAAGGTTATAAATAGGTTCGAATATGATAGAGTGTATCAACCTAATGAAAGATTAAGTCTTTATAACGGGCAACCTGCTGCATCCCTTGGCTCTCAACAATATATCTATGTAACTCAAACTGCCGTACCTGGTGCTGAAGATGTTAAAAATGCAGTATACAATCGTGCGTATGACTGGTTAACGTATTATGGAGAAAGCCATGATGATGCTAGCTATTATGCATTGTGGGCTACCAATTTTTTTAGTACTGATGATGCATATTTGTTAAACGATGGTTCTGGCAACTTTGTGATAGATGCTAGTGACTTATGGTCTTTATTAGAAAGTTCTCTTAGCGCTGTATATAGAGGTTGTAATCAAGCTAGTTGTGCTACATCAGGTCATGAGCTAGGAGCTTCGTATATTGCGATTGAAGAAAGCGTATACCGCGAAAAATACACCGAAACAGTCGATACTACGTACAATGAATACCGAGAAGTATACACCGAAACAAGGTATACAGATTGGGGTAACACATCCACAGCATCCCACGGTGGAACAATGGAAACTCAATATCGAGAATCCTATAAACAACGTACTGTTCTTACCACTGGTACCACCTATACATTGTATAGTGATACTCGTACAACTGACTATGTAAATACAATTGATCAGATTGTTGCACTTGGTTACACTGATACTACTCGTATTGGTGGTAATAGCTTGGTATCTCGTAATTGGTTCAAGGAATATTATTTTACAAAAGATTCTTCAGAAACATATGACACTGAGAAAAAAGACGGCTACTACGACCGCCCTGGTTTCAAATTCACCAACAACGCTACCACTCAGTACCGTAACGTCCAGTATGCACACGTTATCGACTCAACTACTACAGCGTATATTAAAGACTCTTTGAGTTCACTTTGTGGTGGTTCCTATGGACATGACCATGGTGTTAAGCTTTCAAATATGAATGTTACACTTTATGGTCAAGAAGGCGGTACTGTCACATTAAACAGTACCCACCATGGAACTATTGGTTCATTCACTTACTCATCAACTGATACATTATCTACAATACTAGCAAAATTAAACTCAACATTTTCAGCCATAACAGGTAAAGATGGCAACACTTATTCAATTTCTGTTGACGACAAAGGTACAACAATTACAGCTGATGGTTATTTTGGTAAAATCACACTTACTGACACAGGTAATGTATTTAAAGTCATGACGTTGGCAGATTCATACGTCACAACAAGTTATGCAGATACTGTCGCGTCTCAAAAAGATTTATCTTGGACAGGATTAACACGTTCAGAAGCATCTTCAACATCATCAGTCGGTAATTTATCAGGTTCTCAAGTTTTCTTGGGACAAACATCAGGTACTTTATCATTCTCTGTAGGTGGACACAACCACAATTACAAAATCAATTACACCTCAACTACTAGCATTCAAGATATTCTAAACCAAATCAACAACATGTACTATGTCGTTCATACTGGTAGATATACCGATACACCATTTAGTGATGGTACAAATGCTGATGATGGATTGGCTTTCATTATGAATGAAACGAGAACTGGTATCACTCTTGCGGATTCTGAAAAAAGATTACTAGAGAACGGAGCAGCCGCTGGATTTATAAATAACTCAGCAGCCCCTAATTTAAGTTCAGGATATGATACATCTGGTTCAATTAGTCAAACTAGTGCATTAAACAATACTTTAAATAATGGTCTTACAGGTGAAATCTGTTACATCGAAGAACTCCAAGCATCAATAGTCGACGGAAAAATAGTAATAAAATCAAGCGTGTATAATGAAAACGCAGCCGAAATTGTTATCTCCGACACAGGTAACTGGTCAAAACTCGTAGGCCTAAACAGTGGCAGTTGGACAGACAGTAGAACCGACCTATCAAACGTAGACCACAACGGAATCGACAGAAGCCAAGCAACATTAACAGGCTCAACAGACATCAACGTAGAAGACTTCGCAGGACTACAAGGCGGATCTTTCCAAGTCTACGTCGGCTCACACCTCGCTGGTACCGTTACATAT
>JAZSES010000096.1:0-3250 GCA_045531805.1 Candidatus Limenecus sp.
GCTTTGAAAAATCTTAGAACTTTTGGCGATGTTGCTAAAAATCGTGGTTTGTCACTTAAAGACATGCTTAACTAGTCTGTTATATTAACAATAAATAAAGGAACTAATAAAAATGGCTAAAGATAATTTAGAAAAAGTTTCGATTAAACTTGTAAAAAGCTTAATCGGTTCAACAGAAGCTCAAATTAAAGTTGTAAGAGCTCTTGGTTTGAAAAAAACAAATGACGTTGTAGAACATTACAACTCAGCTACTATTATGGGTATGGTTAACAAAGTTCCACACCTAGTAGAAATCGTAAAATAGTAATTCCGTAAGGGGTAATACTCGAGTCGAACAATCAGTTTTGTTTGGCGCAACAATTCAAAAGAATTATAGAAAAGGAAAATAAAATGGCAGAAAGAATAACATTAGACGATTTGAGACCTGCTGAAGGTGCTACTCACAGAACAAAAAGAGTAGGTAGAGGCAGATCTTCAGGACACGGTAAAACATCTTGTCGTGGTCACAATGGTGAAGGACAACGTTCAGGTTCTAGTTCAAAAAGAGGTTTTGAAGGTGGTCAAATGCCTTCTTACAGACAAATGCCAAAATTGAAAGGCTTTAGAAATTTTGCTGCATTGAACTGTGCTGAAATTAATGTTAAAGATATCGAAAAATTGGATGCAACTGAAATCGATTTGACTTGGTTAATCGAAAATGGTAAAGCTCATCCAAAATCAGAAGTATTGAGAGTTTTGGGTAATGGCGAAATCTCTAAAGCTGTTACTGTAAAAGCTAGATATTTCACTCCATCAGCTAAAGAAAAAATTGAAAAAGCTGGCGGAAAAGCTGAATTAGTTTAATAGACTTTTATATTTAACCGGCTCAGAGCATAAAACTAGGCGAGCCGGTTAAATTCTATAATTTAATGGGGAATTTTTAAATGCAAAATGCAAGAATGAAACCACCGTCAATGGACGATGTGTTGTCTATGTTTCAGGCATCAGGACTAAAATCAAAGTTGATTTTTACGTTTGCAATGATTGCTGTTTTTAGATTAGGTGTTGCACTTCCATTGTTTGGTATTAATAATGAAATGTTTTCAAAAATGGCAATGGACAATAACTTAATTGGTTTTATTGATTTGTTTTCAGGCGGTGCGCTTGCTAACATTTCAATCCTTGCTTTGGGGATTGGGCCTTATATTACATCTTCAATCATAATGCAATTGTTGACTGTAATTATTCCACATCTTGAGCAGTTGCAAAAAGAAGAAGGTGAAGCTGGTAGAAGAAAGATTTCGCAGTATACAAGATATTTCACAGTGTTTATTGCATTTTTTCAAGCAAGTATTTTCTTATTGTATTTACTTCGTCAAGCACCAGCCGCAATTCTTCCTGGTGTGAATCATGTAATGTTCTTCATCGGTTCGGCTCTTATTTTGACTGCAGGTTCTGTTTTTGTAATGTGGTTGGCTGAATTAATGACTGAACGTGGTATTGGCAATGGTGGTTCATTGTTAATCTTTGTTGGTATTATTTCGAGAATACCTTTTTATTGTGAAAAAACAGGTCAGCTTGTTGCTAATGATTCATCATTACAGCTAGGTTTACTTGTTTTATTAGCAATTTTCTTTGCTACAATGGTTCTTATTGTTGTAATGCAGGAAGCTATTAGAAAAGTATTGATTGTAAATCCAAAACGACAAGTTGGTAATAAAATTTATGGTGGTATAAATACATTTATTCCGTTCAAAATGAACCCAGGTGGTGTAATGCCAATCATCTTTGCGATTGCAATTTTGTTGTTCCCAACAACAGTTATTAACTTAATTGGTAGTGCGGGTGTTGCTGGACCATTTAAGGGGATAATTGAACAATTGTCGACTATTCTTAGTCCATCAGGTTGGGTACATTATGTATTATATTTCTTGTTGATTGTCTTTTTGACATTCTTTTATGCATCAATTATGCCTAACATGCAACCAAAAGAAATTGCGAATAATCTAAAAAAATATGGTTCTTCAATTCCTGGTATCAAACCTGGTAAACCTACTGCAGAAGCTTTAGATAAAATTCTTTCAAGAATCACCTTGTTGGGTGCTTTGAGCTTGGGTATTATTGCTTTGATTCCATCTGGAGCATCTTATTTTACCAAAATAACTACATTGCAAGGTATTGGTGCTACATCTCTAATCATCATGGTTGGGGTTGCTCTAGACTTTATCAATCAAATTAAAACTCAGCTTTTAGCTAAAAACTATGAAAGTTTTTTGAAAGAGTAAGATGATTAATAAGCCTCCTTAACAAGGAGGCTTTTTAATTTAGAATTTTATGTTCTTGTATGCTTGCCAAATATTTGTTTATTATTTTTTGTGGCATATACATTGTTAAGTTCTCCAAATCGTCACAGGTTATATCTTTTTTATTTTTTGAATTTTCAAGTCGTTCTTTTAGTATTTTATTGGGGTCATTTGTTCCAAATCTTTTTATGAATTCTTCACTGTTTCTGGTAATAGGCAAGAATCTTCGTCCTCGTTTAAAATGAGCAAAAGCTGAACCTGTTTCTGCAGTTGAGACGATTTGAGGTTTGATTTTTTCTTGTAAACAATATTCAATTGCAATTTGGTCGCAGGCTTCTCCTATACCTGAATATTCTTCAGGATAGTTGTTTTTTAGATATTCAATACTTATTCTTCTTCCTGTAATACCTTGGTCTTTGTAATCTTTTTCTAGTTCACTATTTTTTAATAAAGCATAGATAAACGGTACTTGCTTTGCTTTTTCCCAGTCGTTGATTTTAACATAGCCTATTTCCTTTTTGGTATCTTTGTTAAATAAGTAGTATGTTGTGATAATTCCTGTTTTTTTTACACCAACACAAACTGCGGTTTTGACTTTTTCAGTTTTGCCAGTTTCGGGGTTAAATATTTTTTTGTATATATATGCAGTATCTTTTCCATTGTACTCGATTTGGTGTTTTCTATTTGGGTTAATTACTGTCACTTGCTTGTTTTTATCAATCTTTTGAAAAACATCATTACACTTTGGCTGCCAGTGAGTTCGTGGTTGCCTAGTTTTAGTGGTCATGTGATGATTGTAATTCGATCTTTCTATTTTCAAGACAAATCTCCTTATTTTATAAAAACAAAATGTTTTTAGGAATTGCTTTTGTCTTATTCAGCCAGAATAACTTTTTCTTTAATTAGTTCTTTATAACAACGCAAAAAAAATGTTTGCAAAGTGTTGCAAACATTAAATAAACACGAGG
>JAZSES010000186.1:0-4745 GCA_045531805.1 Candidatus Limenecus sp.
GGGGTACGGAAATATCAAAAATTTTTCACCAACAACTCAATACGATGAAGAAAAAGATATCGTCTTTTTAAAAAACAATGAAACAAAAAATGAATTTGCAATTGCCAAAGAAAATTATTTTTTAATTTTTGCACCACAAGATGCACATATGCCTTGCATTTCTATCGATAAACAAACATACGTAAAAAAAGCAGTAGTAAAAATTAAAAACTAATAAAAAACGATGATTTTACGAGTCCAAACACTATCCAAGGCTGTATACATTGTAAAAAACTTGTAAAAGGCTTTTTTTACATGTAAAATGTTACTGATAGACTTTGTGGGTATTAATATAATGGAATTTTTTAGAAAAAATCAAAAAATAATCGTAGGAATAATAGCTGTTTCTTTTTTACTGTTCATGTTTGCACCAATAATTATTGCATTCATGTCTGGCAGAGGTTAATTTATTAAAGAGTTGTATAAGCAAACAGGTACCATCATTTTATGTCAATATTTGGGTTGACAAAAACAAAAGTCAATTCGATTTTAAGAATAGTAAGGACTTTTTTCATATTAATTTTAATTTTCTCTTTTGCGCCTAGTGCTGATTGCGCACAAACATTGGAACAAAGGAGAAAGGAAACTCATGCAAAAGTTATCCGTTTAAAAAGATTGGAAACTCTTGAAACAAACAAGCTATACAAAAATCAACAACGTCTAGAAAACGCAAAAAAATCGTTAACATCAACAAAAAAACAATACCAAAGCGCACAAGAACAACTTGCAATTGTAGAAAAAAATCTTGATGCAGTTTTGTCTGACTATTCTACAATCGAATTTCAATCCAAAAATAGAATTAGACAAATTTATAAAAAACAAAGAAAAGGACTCTTTCAACTCCTACTATCAACTACAGATATAAATACATTTCTTGATAGAATTTACTTCCAAAACATTCTTACAAAAAAAGATAAGAAAAGAATGGATAATCTCAGAGAAAAATCTAGACGAATTGCCTTATTAAGAAGCCAATTGGAACAACAAAAAACAATTATAGCTTATTCTATAAAAAATATTAATGCACAACAAAAGTACATCCAAGGTGCAATTAGCCAGAATGAACTATCTATTCAAAAATACAAAACAAACAGAGCTTATTATGAAAAAGCAGAAAGAGAGCTAGAAAAACAATCTCAAGCCCTTGGACAAATGATTACAAAAAACACTCAAGGTACAACTGTGAAAGTTGTATCAGGATTTATGAAACCGATAGCAGGTCCTATAACATCACCTTTTGGTTATAGAGTACACCCTGTATTTAAAAAGACAATATTCCATTCTGGAATTGACATAGGTGGCATTAATGGCGGAAAAATTCGTGCATCAAATTCAGGGAAAGTAATATATTCTGGTTGGTATGGTGGATACGGAAAAGTTGTTATTCTTGACCATGGATTGATTAATGGAAAACCAACAACAACTCTTTACGCACATATGTCAAACTATATAGTAAATCCTGGACAATCTGTGGCCAAGGGACAAGTTATAGGCTATGAAGGTTCTACTGGTTATAGTACAGGCCCGCACTGTCACTTTGAGGTAAGGGTAAATGGACAACCACAAAACCCTCTAAATTATATTTAGTAAAAAAATGAAAAGGCAATTTCGTGAATAAAAAACTTATTACAACATTAATAATATTAGTTTCACTAGGTTTTAGTGCAAGAGTAGCTTTATCAGCAGATATGGGTGTTTCAAAAATTAATATTGAATCAAACAATAAAGAAGAAGCTCTTGTTATTGAAGGTGACAATATTCAAGACGAAGAAGAACAACCTGAAGCAAAAAAAATGAGTAAATTCCGTAAATTCTTTACTCGAACAAAAAAAGGCGAAACAGGAGAAACTGAAAATACAACTATTTCAGAAGAAATTGAAAATACAGAAATAAACGAAGAACTAAACAAAACAGAAATAGTAGAAGATTCATCAGAAACTGAATTAACTGAAGTTATAGAGAAAACAGAAAAACAAAAAAGTAAAAAAGACGAAACTGCAAATGAAGGACCAACAACAGAAGTTCTTGTTGATAGTGAAACATTAGAGTACTTCCCAGAAAGACATGAATTTGAAGCCATAGGAAATGCAAAAGTATCTTTTCCTAGTGAAAATTCAGTTCTGTTAGCAGACAAAATCGTATTCAATCACGATACAAATTACGTCAAAGGTTATGGAAACGTAGTCTTAATCAAAGATGGACAAAAAATAAATGGCGAATATATTCAAGTTGACTTGAATGAAAATAACGCAATGATGACAAACCCTGTTTTAAATCATATGAAAATAAAAATTAAAGCAAAAGAGGGAATTGTACACGAAACAAAAACAGAAGCTCTTGATGGAATTGTTACATTCAACGACAAAACAACTTATAAGTTTATGTCACGTCCTATTTTTGGATTTAACAACCCTATGATGGATGATGTAATTCCAAAACATTTCTATTTTAAAGAAAAATATGATAATCAATGGCGTTTAAAAGCCAAAACAATTGTAATTGATAGTTACAAAGACAGAGATGTCGCTACATTAAAAAATGCTGATTTATACATAAAAAACACAAAACTTGCTTCTGCTGGAAAAATGAGAATATTCACAGACAAAGAACAAGATTATATTGAAACAAATATGCTTGGCCTTGGTTCAATGAGAAACTTTGGCGCATATATTTCTCCAGGATACGTATTCCAAACACCGAATGCATCAACATTAAAACTTGGCCCGGCTCTTACATATAATGAAGAATTTGGTATTGGTGCAATGGGTCGTTTTATGACAGACAAAAACATAACAGCATTCGGCTGGGCAACATCAAAAGACAAAATTGTTGTTAGAGGTAGACAAGAACTTACTGACAACCTAAAAATAGAATATGGTATGAATACATACATGAGAAACTTTTTCATGGGTGGAAGAATGCCTGAATACGGTGTACAACTTGTTCATGATAAAAGTCATCACATAAGAGATTTAGATGTTAACTTTAGAAATAGATTTTCAGGTGGTTTCTACAAAGATTTTAGAAGAAATAGTGATTTTTCTACAACAAGATTTACTTGGCAAACACAAACAATGAAAGACCTGTTTAAATATGCAAATGAAGACGCAAAATTTGCAACAAGATTTGGTTTAAATGTACAAACACACGCTGCCTTGTATGGAACTGGTGACACAATGGGTGTTTTGAGAGTTGGACCATATTTAAAAACACAATATCGTTCTTGGCAACAACATTTAGGTTATTTCATTGGTGGACAAGCTGGTGATTCTCCAATGTATTTTGATAAAAACTACTATGGCAAATCAAGTGTTGTATTAGGTGAATCACTTAGGTTGTGCAAGTATCTTACACTAATGTACTCAGCAACTCTTGTACTTTCAGATGTTCCAAGAGGAGCGTCAAATCTTCAAGAAAACAGATTTTATTTCTTGATAGGCCCTGACGATGTAAAATTCATGATAGGTTATGATGCTTACAGACAAACTGCAACAATGGGATTTTCAATGAATCTTGGAGCAGAAAACTCTGATATTGAGTTTAGAAGATTAGTACTTAACGACCCTGAAGCAATAGGAAGAAAAGAAAAATCAGAAAAAGAAAGACTACGTGCTCAAAAACAAAAAGAAGCCGCAGAAAAGAAAAAGAAAAACGAAGATCCAATGAATCGTTCTGTTAGAGATTACGAAGACTATTCACCTGATTTCAATATGATGCCAGGTATGCCTGGAACTATTCTCCAACCGTCGATGATTAGACCTATTGGAATGTAATAAAATATAACTTGATTTATACACAAATGATTTAAATACAAACATTTGTAGTATAATGAAATGTGATTAAAAAGACTTTAGACAAGGGGATATATAGAAAATGACTCTAAAGGATTGGTTCGAAACACGAAAAGAAGAACAACAAGCGGCACGCTTGATTGATAATAAAATAGACGACAACATTGGTAAACTTTGGGTAAAATGTTTTAATTGTAACGCTCAATTACCCAAAAAAGAATTACAACATCAAATGATGGTTTGCCCACAGTGCGGTTATCATTTTAGAATAAATGCAAAAACAAGAATTAAACAGCTTTTTGATGAAGGTTCTTTCAAAGAGTATTTTGAAAACATTTCTCCATCAGACCCATTAGACTTTTTTGATACAGAGTCTTATAAAGACAGACAAAAAAAAGCAAAAGAAAAAACAAATCTTAATGATGCAGTAATAACAGGCATCGGCAAAATCAATGGCGAAGAAGTTGCTTGTGCTGTAATGGACTTTGAATACATGGGTGGTTCAATGGGTAGCGTTGTTGGTGAAAAAGTTACTAGTATCATCGAAAAAGCTATTGAATTAAGACTACCTGTTATCACCGTAACAGCTTCTGGTGGAGCTAGAATGCAAGAAAGTGCATTGTCATTAATGCAAATGGCAAAAACAAGTTGTGCAGTAGCAAAATTAAATGAAGAAAAACTTCTATACATAAATATTCTTACTGACCCAACTTATGGAGGTGTAACAGCAAGTTTTGGAACAATTGGAGATATAATGATTGCTGAACAAGGAGCAAGAATAGGTTTTGCTGGTAGACGTGTAATTGAACAAACTATCAGACAAAAATTACCAGTTGACTTCCAAACAGCGGAATACCTTATGAAACATGGTCAATTAGACATGATTGTAAAAAGAAATGAGTTAAAAGAAACTCT
>JAZSES010000405.1:0-8965 GCA_045531805.1 Candidatus Limenecus sp.
AAATTACGACTTAGCTGTCAGATTCAAAGCTTCATTAGATGATGAATATGAAAAAGAACGTCAGAAAAAGTTTGAAGAAATCTTAGAAGAAGCTCTACATTCTACAACATTGACTGAAGTTGAAAAGAATGGTATTCTTCTTAAAGAGCATAAAACAGATTTTGAAGAATACTATTCAGACACATCAGGCGGAGAATGGTATGTAGCTAAGTTATACCAATATAACGGTAAACAATATATTGTTGTCCATAAACATATCAAAGATAAAGATGGCAACATTCACACAGAATGTGTAAAATTTAGTGAAAGAACATACTAAATATTTTACACATTAACGAAAGTGAGGTGACACCATGCCAAAAATATTAAATTTACCAACTGAAACAAAAGAATCTGCCACAGAAGTTGAAAAACTAATGTACAAATATTATGGTTTGTATCCTGTAACAAAAACTGATACCTATTATCGCTATGTACCTATTCACATGAATAACAATAACAACAACAATAATGAACTACCAACAGGTCAAATTGATTATACTCATGTAGAATGGAAAAATGATATCAATATCTATCTCATGAGCGAAACAATAGAAATTAAAAACACACACTGTGACATTGATTTGTTAGTTCTTTTAACAAAACGCTTAGAAGAACTAAACGTCAAACGTGTTGTGACAACAGGATGGTAAGAAATGAGGTACAATATATGATAAATTTACAACCAACAGTTTGTAATATCTGTAATGGTCATGTCATATACACTGACAACTCAGTCATATATGGCAAACCCTATGGTAGCGGTAAATGTTATCTTTGCACCAATTGTAAAGCCTATGTTGGCACACATGAACCTCGACCAAAAGAAGCATACGGTTTGCTTGCAAACAAAGAAATGCGAGATATGAAAATGAAATGTCATGATTTATTTGATGCTCAATGGAAAAATGAGAAAAAATCAAAAGATAGACATAGAGCACGACAGAATGCATACAAAAATTTAGCAGAAAAATTAAATATACCGCTAGATGAATGTCACTTTGGTTTTTTCGATATTGATATGCTCACAAAAGCTTATAATATATTACTTGCAGCTTCAGTTCAAGGACTTTCAGATTCTATTCAATCATAACAGATATTTTCTAAAATTTGTGATAAAATACTTGTATGCTCAAATGAGCATACGGTATTCTATCTGAACCAAATTTGAGACCCTAAAGGAGGGCAAAATACAATGAAGACAAAAACAACAAAGCCTAAGATAAGTACAATTATTATCAAGGCTGCTATTATTGCAGTTATTGTAATTGTTGGTAACATTTTTGTACAAACAATATCACCAACAATAGCTAATGATTTAGCAATGCAGCAAATGAATAATTCAGCAGATTCAAGTGCTTGGATTTATACATACTCATATCTGTTGAATTATGCATGGGTCATTCCAACTATCCTTACGATACTATTATTCCGAAAGGAATTAGTATACATATTTAACAAAACTAAATCAACATTAAGAGGAGAAACCGAAAATGAAGAGAACTAAGAAGATTTTTGTCCTACTGTTTGCGTGTATTGGCATTATGTGCTGCCTAACTGGTTGCAGAAAGCCTTATGATACACCAGAATTCGTAACAATCGAAGCATCCCAGACAGCATTCCTTATTCCGCTGGTAGGTGATACTACAGAACAGGGAGCGTTTGATTCCGAAGAAATGCTTGCCCAGCACAAGGTTGCCACCAAGGAGATTCAGATTCCACACAGATGGGTCCAGACAGGACGTCATAACTGGCAGGGTGAATACAGAGCAGCCGCCCGACTTATCTTAGTTGAAAGAAAGCCCGTTTCCCGTTCCTGGGAATCTGGTGACACACCGCAGACTAGCACAAATGCTATCTGGGGTGGTACGAAAGACGGTGTAGGTGTATATGTAGGTATGTCTTGTTCGGCACAGATTAACGAAGCTGATGCCACTAAGTTCTTATACCGATACAATAACACACCATTGGAAGAAATTATGGACGGTCAGATTAAAACAATGGTTCGTGATACATTCAATGCTGAATGTAGAAAGTACACCAGCACTGAATTAAATGCCAATAAAACCAATATCATCGAAGCTACCAAGAAGACAGTTGCTGACCATTTCAAGGAATATGGTATTACAATTACCGTACTTGGTACAAATGAAGATTTCAGCTATGAAAATGCAAAGATTCAGGATGCTATTGATGATAAGTTCGTATCCGAACAGAATCTCGTAATTCAGGAAAACAATAATAAGACGGCTCTTTCCAAGGCGCAGGCAGAAGCAGAAGCTGCTAAGATTAAGGCTGAAGCAGAAGCAGAAGTATTACGAATCGCATCTGAAGCTGAAGCTGAAGCTAACAGAAAAATCGCAGATTCTCTAACACCTGAACTTGCAGAACTCAGAAAGATTGAAACATTTACTGAGAAGTGGAATGGTCAGATGCCTAAGGTTCAGGGCGAAGGTAATTCATTCTTTGATATTACAGGCGAAATTACAGAATAAGAATAATAAAGTACATAGTTAAGATTGCCTGGGGATATAAAACATCCCTGGGCAATTTTTTTCAAAACAATAAGAGAGGTAAAAACAATGAAGAAAAATATGATTACACTCATAATGATTCTCGTTTTAGGAGTCTCATGTCTTACAGGTTGCTCTTACGAAACTGAAACTGTAAACAATGAACTCAATGATACTAACAAAAATTCCGTTGTGCTTCAGGATAACAAGTACGCTGACGGTCAAACAAAAGTTATTGATGAAATCAATATTCCAGGTGAATCCTTTACGATTTTATGTGAATATGACACAGGCGATTACCCATTGAAAAATTGGAGAGTAACAGCTAACAAAAACTTCAATATGACTGTTAAAACTAATGGTTTACCTGATGGTTATACCGTACATATTGAACATGTTCATGCTGATGTATTATTAAAATCTACCGATGCTCAGTTAGATGGTATTACCCAAGATACAATGGATGATTCTGACCACAGAATGCCAACAAAAGGTTTTCCTATTAGTGACAATATAACTTATAACAATATTTTTGCTATTGAAGGTTATACATGCCAATTCTACGAAATTTGGGGATATTCTTATGGGGAATATGGTCATGTATCATCATCATACAAGAAACTAACTGAAGCTAATATCTTGAAATCAGGGTGCTACGCAGAAAAAATAGCAATAGTATATGACTTAATTATTACACCACCTGATATGGAAGATGGTTATGTACGTTCAGTTTACAGTGAAATTCTAATCCCATTAAACACTCTTGTTACATACGAAATATCAGACATTGGTTCTGATGAAGTATACTATGAAGTACGAGATGCCATCACAGGTGAAGTAGTAAAAACATACTATCCTGATGAAACAAATAATTAAGAGGTAATAACATGAATAAAACACACAAACAAAGACTAAAAGCTTATAAAAATAAGCTGTTACCTAATAATGTAAAAGCAAGCAACGCTTTAACTCAATCTGCTAAAGATAACCAGAGTACAGCTGATGTGATTAAACAGTCAACAAATAAAGTTATAAACACAGTAACTGCATTAAATGATATGACTGAAAAATGTTCATATCATGAACTCACATTAGCTTTAAGATGTCTTGATATCAACGCTTTTACAAAATTAGCTACTGTTATTTCCAGTGAAAGTGCTCGTAGATGTAATGGTAACAACACCATTATGATGCACGAATCCAGACGTTTTGGTTAGGAGATAACACACAATGCTCAAAACGATAGAAGAACTAAAATTAGAACGTGATATCATGATTCAGCAACGTAGACAATTTTCATCTAACTTTATCAACATCCAACTACAGTTTCATCCAGATGCTGACAAAATAGTATTAGAATTCATTGCGGATTTTCTATATCACGGAGCACCACATATTTTATTAGAGCAATCAAGTGAAAGCATAAGAAGCACATTTCGTGATGGTTACTGTTTTTACTTTGCAAACATGTTACAAACAGCTTTTCAAAGAGGTACAATTTGTTGGGCTGCGCCATTTGGACATATTGTATGGTTAGATGATAACAATATACCATATGACATTGAAGGTGTGAATGAATCAGAATGTGAAGCATACATTCCAATTAGTTTCTTAGGTGAATCCATAAAAGATTTCAAACATATACCTAATGAGACATTTAACGCTTCAGACGAATACATTCAAAATATCATCAAACAATACAAACAGTCTACGAAGGTTGCCCTATAGGGGCAACCTTTTTTTCCTAATAGTAAATGCAAAATTTGATTCCTTTATAGATTTGGTCAGTGCCAGCACTCGGTATCATATTTGCACTACTACTTAACACTATAAACCTATAAAGGATGTATACACATGAAAATATCAAATATAATCAAACATTTTGCACATATTATGATTCATAAATACTGGGTCCTGCATTATTGTATTATGTGTGGTGAATTATTTAGAGGTATTAAACATGACATAAGTAAACTATCACCAATAGAATTCATAGAATCAGCAAAATATTACACTGGTTATAATTCACCAATACACGAATCAAAGATTAAAAACGGCTATTCCAAAGCATATTTACACCACATGGGGCACAATGACCACCACTATGAATATTGGATAGACAGCTTCGATTTTGGCGGTCAAGCTATAAGAATGCCGTTCCATGCCAACGTTGAATTGATTTGTGATTATATTGGTGCTGCCAAAGCTTATGAAAAAGACAACTTTACATTTGAAATGGAATATGATTGGTGGTTAAATAAAAAAGAAAAATCACCAAGATTTGCAATGCATGACCTAACAAAAGATTTTATTGATATTGTGTTACTTATGTGTATGAATAGTGAACTTAAATACTATTCAAAACCAGAACTTTACACAAACGTAACATTAGATTCTTATATTCATTATGAAATTCTCAATAGAAAAACATTGAGAAAAATTTATAATGAGATTACAGAAAAAGGAGATTACTAATGGCTTCCGTTATTATCACTTTTGACCCAATAAATAGACAAGAACCTTACACTTATATGGCTAAAACCATAACTGATAACTCATATGTGATTGGAAATATTATTGTGAAAAAACCTTGGTACAGTCATCCTTCTCAACATAGATATTACATTGTGGAAAATGAATATTCTAATGTAAATTTCTTAGGTGGACGTGATTTGAAAGGTTTCAAAACAACAGAAGTGGACCCTACTACAATCGAACCATATAATCAAGTTGCAAAAATCAAATATAATCAAAGCATAGGATTAGATGTGCACCTTGTTAAAAATTTTGAGTCCACTGATTCAAACAATACAATTGCTATTATTCAACCTAACGACATTATACCAATAACATTATGGAATGTCGAAATTGAAACTAGAGCTTTAATCTTATCAGATGCTCAACAATTAAAAGCCTTAGATAAAATAAGTGACTTTAAAATCTTTGACTTTGTTGAAGATATGTTCTTCGAAGATGAGCCTCAAGACTACGCCTACGGTATATTTTTAAACAATGAACTCATCGGTTATTGCACAATAGGCAGTGCTGATTTTTACAAACAAGCAAAATCTGATGATGAATTACTAAGTGATGTATTCGTTCGTGAAGAATACAGAAACAATGGTTACGCAAGTAAACTCATTACGTATGTATTAAAACAACATGACAAACATGATATTTTCGCTGACGTATGGTTTGATAATTTAGAACCCTTTTATAAGACATTTGGTTTTAAACGCTATGACAAAAATACGCCTGGATTACTCATATTAAAACGAACGTAATTACTAAATTGAAAGGAGATTACCCGTCATGAAACACAAAACAAAAGTATTATTTTTTACTGGTGCTGGAATCAGTGTAGATTCTGGCGTACCAACATTTCAAAACACGCCTGGTATCAGAGAAAAATTAACAAGGTCTTTTGCTAATGAGCATCCAGAAGAATATAGAGATGCTGTCAGAGGTATGGTAGATGCTTGTGAACAAGCTGTACCTAACGCTGCACACCTCGCTATTGCTGAAACAGGTTTTCCTGTGATAACTATGAATGTAGATGGTCTTCACAGAAAAGCTGGAAGTGAAAATGTAATAGAAGTTCATGGTGTTCTACCTACAAGAGAGCAATTAGAAGAACCTGATTTTCCTTTGACTTATACAGGTATCGTATTATACGAAGATATAGCTCCAAAATATCAGGATGCTATCAAACTTGTAAATTCATTAGAATACAACAATTCATTCTTCGTAATCGTAGGAACATCATTCTACACTGATATCAGTGTATTACTTCAGAATTTAGCAAGAAAAAGACGTGCTAAAATTGTTGTAATCAATGACAACGCATCTGAACGTGTACCTGTTGTCTGCAACAATCTCAAAAATTTAAAACAGGAGGACAATACCAATGAGTAATTATATCAAACTTGAAGCAAATAAAACATACGGAATACCTATTGCAAATGGTGTTCTTCGTATTGATGTATGTCAAGACCCCGATTATCCAGGTGTGGATATTGAATTTGTACCAAATTCTGATGTATTAACAACCAGAGCAAGAATTTTAATTGAAGCTCCAATTGATTCAGAAACAGAAAAACAGCAAAACCTCAGAGCACTCATTTGGGGTAATGCTTATTCTGAAGACTATTCTGAATCTGTTGATTTTCAAAATGAACAGTTAAACAAACGTGAAGACATGATTATGGCAAAATTATCATTCACTGATGATATTGGTTTTACGGCATTTCAGGTTTCACAGAACTGGTTAAATCATCAGCTATTGACTGACCCTAAAGAAATCTATAATAAAGCTGCCGAAGAACCTGAAATTTCATTCTTTGTAAGTTAATTGAAAGGAGTTATATTACAATGAATTTCCTTGAAAATCAACAAACACATGATAGTTACGGTATGCTCCAATTCAGTAGAACCTACGGTGATTCGAAAGCATTGTTCGGAAGTTCCATTCAACATCACAATACCATAAGAATGACGCTTAAAACTGCATCAACAGTAAGAGAAGGAACAAATGACTATTACTTTGGAAAAGATGTTATTGTAGAATGTGAAATGAGCCAATCACAATTTGCTGAACTCATCACATCTATGAATATGGGCGATGGTATACCTGTAACTATCAAATTTTTAAAAGGAAAGGGTATGATTGAACCTTGTCCTTTTACAAATAAGAAAAAAGAATTAGAATCAGAATTCCGTCAAAATTTACAGTCTACGTCTGAACAAGCTAATGAAATACTCAAGACTGTCAAACAATTATTTGACGAGAAAAAATCATTCACAAAGAAAGATAAAGAAGATATCATTCATATGATTGAAAAACTCCAAAGAGATATTGGAGATAATCGAGAATATATCTATCGCCAATTTAATCGCCAGATGGAAAAGAGTACACTTGAAGCAAAAGGCGAAATCGAAGCGTTTATGGAAACAAAAATTCACTCTATTGCTGCTAATGCCTTAGCTCAACAGAACATACAATTAAGTGAGTTGCCAAATCCAATAGCGTTAGATGACACAAACGAATAAAAGGTGATAATATGTTATCCAAAACAGAAAATGATTTGATAATTAAACATTTACCATTAGTTAAAAACATAGCCAACAAATATAGAGCTGGTTTAATACACATCGAATACGATGACCTTGTACAAGCTGGCTCTATTGGTTTAATGACAGCACTTCAAAACTTTGATGAATCATTAGGTTACAAATTTTCAACATTTGCTTATCCTTACATCGAAGGTCATATTATCAACGAATTACGAGACAATAATTTGATGATATATGTATCGTATCAAATGCAGCATAAAGTATTCGAATACAAAGAACAACATAATCTAACAGGAATAACTATGTTAGATTTCACAACAGAAAACGGAATTAACCCAAAATTATTTTTAAGTGCATTATCTGCCATGCGTCCTATTATCTCTATTGATGAGCCTATAGCTCACAGCTCAGAATACATAAGTCTACATGAAATCTTAGCTGATAATGATACATCAGTTGAAACAACACAATTGATAAGGGATATGAAAAATCATATTGATGAACTATTTAACTATTACAAACTCACAGATGACCAGAAAACATGTCTAAAACTTTACTATGGTTTTGACGATAATCCAAAAACATACAGAGAAATAAGTGAAATTTTAAACCTTTCACCATCTCGCATCCAACAAATTATAGCAAAAGGTTTAAGATTTATGCGATTATGTGAGTATTATAATAATAGAGAAGGAAAGGAGTATCTGGATATATTCAATAATATCAATATTGATAAATTCATATGACCAGAAACAATAATATGAAAAAATGGGCTATTTATAAAACAGAATATGGATTATATGCACGAAGATACATTGACACAGTTAGAGACTTAAAAACAACACATCTTTATGGTATTGTGAAACCTCAGTTTCTACCAATTACGTTAAATAGAGGACTAGGTTATTCATCATTTAACTTAGAATATGAACAGAAAAACTGTTTTATTAAAATTGTAAAATCAGAAGAATATCCTCTAAAACGAAACGACATGTTTCCAAAGAACTCAGAACTGTTTTTCTATGGTTGGATTGACACTGAAGGGAATACCTACACCTGCGGTTTTGAAGACCATTCATATGCAGCCGAGTTCCTATGTGAAGAACTTGGTATTACTAATAGTAATGCTGAAAAACAATTAGAACAAATGGGCTGGATTAAAATATCAAGAGATGTACCATATACACCTGATAACTTAAAATCTCAAGTTCCATACGCTACAACACAAACCATAACACAAGCTCAATACAAAACACTTTGTGATATTGGACTTGACAATCATTGGTTAGTAGAAAGTTGGTTCTTAGAAAGTGAACCTACATGGTAAGAAAGGACAAAAT
>JAZSES010000285.1:0-4949 GCA_045531805.1 Candidatus Limenecus sp.
TAAAGGATTTGTTGATAAATTCTGATTTAATTTTAAATCTTGAATTGGTGAACAAATCCGATAAAGATAGATACTTGGAGTGGAATGATTATTCCACTATTAATAGAAAAAAGGGTACGATAGAAGTTCTTAAAAAGCTTAATGATGGACAAGCTATTATTGCTACTATTGATGATAAGGTTTTTGAAAATCAGGTTTTTAATATTTATAGAAATGATGATAGACAAATTTATATTTTGGGTAGTCAGAATAATTTGGTTGCGTCACATAATTACAATGAAAAAGAATTTGAAAACATAATGAGTGTGTTGCCTAAAAATTTAAAAGTAGGGCAGTCTGTAATTTTTGGTAAAGTTAAAAATCAGCCTTTGGCATATTTTAAATCAGAAGAACCGCAAACGACAGTAATAGTGAATACTACACATAAAATTACAAATACAACTATTAATACTGCTCGTACCAAAATATTGTTAGCTGTTTGTGCTTCGGCTTTGTTCATAATTTTTGTTGTTGGTTTATATACTTATTATCTTTATATAAATATCCGTCAATTATTTAAGGGGATTATGGCTCTTTCTTTGGGGAATTACACTAGAAAAGTTCGTTTGTTAACAAATGTTTTTACTCCGTACGAAATTGTATTTTTAGCGATGGAATTTAATGAAATGGCTGATGAAATCAATAATGCATATCGTCAGCTTAAACAGTCTAATAAAGAGTTGAAAAAGCTGGATGAATTGCGTTCAAATTTGATTGATACAGTTAGTCATGAATTTAGAACCCCATTGACCAGTATAAAAGGCTATACATCTCGATTGTTACGACAAGATATTGAATTGGATGCGGATACGAAACAAAAATCTTTGAAAATTATAAAAAATCAGTCAGAACGCTTGAGTAGAATGGTTGATGATTTGCTTGTTATTCCTGATATAGATGGGGCAAAGCTCAATTTGATGATTGATAGTGTGAATTTAGCTGACGTTATTAATGAGTCTATAATTTCAACTAAACATAAGGCGGTAAGAGATGTCGTATTCAACATACCCGATGATTTTCCTAATGTTTGGGCTGATAATGACAGAATTGAACAAGTTTTTATAAATCTTATTGAAAATGCATACAAATATTCCTATGAAGATACAATAATTAATATTGATGTTCATCGTGAAGAGGATATGGCTATTGTAAAAGTTTCAAATTCTTATGATTATATTACGCCAGAGCAATTGGATAAATTGTTTGGAAAATTCGTTAGAGTTGATGATAAAACTACGAGAACAACTAGAGGTACTGGTTTAGGGTTATATATTGTAAAAGGTCTAGTTGAAGCAATGAATGGTGTAATTGAGTTGCATTCAACAAAAGATAATATATTTACTGTTATTATTAAGTTGCCGATTTCTTCTTAGTTGTTTTTAGGGTATCATTAGATATAGTTGGATAGTAATTTGTGGGGATGAATAAATGAAATTAAAGGATACTTTGGCTCAAAATTCTTTTGATTATTCGTATTTATGTAGTCGAATTTTTACATACATAAAGCCATATTTGTTTAGAATAATATTAGGTTTTTTGATTGCATTGCCTGTTGGCGCTTTAGATGGTGTTGTTGCTTATGCTTTAAAACCTTATATGGATGAGGTTTTGATAAAGAAAAATATGGTGCTTGCTTATGTTATCCCCTTTGCTGTTGTTGCTTTTGCTGCGTTGCAAGGTGTTTTGAGATATTTAAATGATTATTTGACAAATTGGACTGGGCAAAAGGTTACTAATGATGTCAAAAAAGCATTATTCAAAAAACTGGTAAAAATGGATCCAAAATTTTATGATGAAAATACGTCTGGTATTATTTTGACAAGATATTTATCTGACCCTGATACTGCATCCAAAGGTATATTGGATAATGTAAAAGCTTTAATGAGTTCTGGTATTGGGGCTTTGGCTCTTGTTGGTGTAATGCTTTACAATAGTTGGCAATTGGCATTGGTTGGCGTAGTTGTCTTGTGTTTTGCTTTTGTTCCTGCTGCAATTATTAGAAAAAGAATAAAATCAGCTTCTAACAAAAACATGAAAATCGGTGGAAATATTATGACTGATTTCAATGAGACTTGTGCTGGGAACAAAATTATTACGTCTTACAACTTAGGTAGTTATCAATATAAAAAATTTGAAAATGAAATCCATTCTTCATTTGATGTAAATATGTCATTGGTAAAACGTGTGGCGTGGATGTCGCCGATAATGTATACAATTGCATCTATTGGTATTGCTTTTGTATTGGCGTTTGGTACTTATTTGGTATTGTCTGGTCAAATGACCAGTGGTAGTTTGTTGTCGTTTGTAACTTCATTATTGTTGTTGTACAAACCAGTAAAAACCTTGGGTAATACATTGACTAATTTGCAAACTATTTTTGTTGCAATGTGTAGGACTTTTGAGTTGTTTGATATAGATGCAGAAATTCAAGATAAAGAAGATGCTATTTGTTTGGAGACAGTTAAAGATGGCGTTTCAATTGAGAATGTATGGTTTGAGTATGTTGAAGATATGCCTGTTTTAAAAAATATAAATTTGAGAGCAAATGTAGGAGAAACAGTTGCTATTGTTGGTAATTCGGGTGGGGGGAAAACCACTGTTGCCAATTTAATACCTCGTTTTTATGATGTGAAATCAGGTGCAATTAAAATTGATGGTATTGATATTAGAGATATTAAGATAGAATCTCTTAGAGATAATATTTCTGTTGTTTTCCAAGACAACTTTTTGTTCTCAGGTACAATTAGAGAAAATTTATTAATGGGTAATTTTAATGCAACTCAAGAAGATATTGACAAAGTTGTGCAGGCGGCTCATTTAGATGAGTTTTTGGCAGAAATGCCAGATGGATTAGATACCGAAATTGGTGAAAGAGGTACTTCTTTGTCTGGTGGTCAAAGACAACGCGTGGCTATTGCTAGAGCTATGCTAAAAAATGCACCAATTGTTATTCTTGATGAGGCAACATCAGCACTAGATAATAAATCAGAGGCCGTTGTACAAAAAGCTCTTGATAATTTGATGCAAGAAAAAACTGTTTTTGTTATTGCTCATAGATTGTCTACCATCAAAAATGCTGATAAAATTGCGGTTATTAATGAGGGGGAATTGGTTGAGCTTGGTACTCATGATGAATTGCTTGGTAAAGAAAATGGGTTTTATAAAAAACTATACGAAATGCAGTTTGCAAAACCAATTAGTACTGTAGAAGTATAAAATGTTATTATTTATCAAAAAAAACACTTTCTAATACAGAAAGTGTTTTTTTATTAATATTTTTCGTGATTAAAGATGTTTGTTCTTGAGATTGGCCAAAACAAAAATATTGCACGACCGATAAATCTTTCTTTAGGTAATAGTCCCCAAAATCTTGAGTCTTGGGAATTACCTCTATTGTCACCCATCATAAAATATTGTCCTGCTGGAATTTTCATTGGTCCGCAGTACATCTTGTCAGAACAAGGTATGTAGTCATCAGAACTCAAAATGTAGTTTTCTTTTAAAGGTTCATTGTTTATATAGACCTGAAATTCTCCATTAACAAATTCTTTTATTTCTAGTTTATCACCTGGTAAACCAATGACTCTTTTTATGTAAGCAACATCTTTACAGAAAAAACCTGATAATCGTTGAAAAATTGAAAGAGCATCTGTCTTAAGTTCTTCTCCTGGTGGATAGAATACCATAATGTCACCACGTTTGGGGGTGGTAAAAAATCTTGAAACTCTTTCAACAAAAATTCTATCGCCTTCTAAAAGTGTTGGATGCATTGAGGCAGAAGGAATCCAACGGATTTCTCCAATGAAAAATCTTATTAAAACAACCATAACTACTACAAAAACAACCGTTTCTATAGTCTCTTTCAGGCCAGCTATAATTTTTTCTTTTATTGTAAGTTCTTTTTCTTCTGGATTATTTTGTTTTTTATTTTCTGTATTCATATCCATCATTTACTCTTCTTATTGTGCAAATAGCTTACACAACTCAATTGTTATTTCTTTGTATAAATTATCCTCAAGAAAAGATATATTTTCAATAGCTTTGTTTGAATAATATTTCAAAAGTTCTTTTGTTTTTTCTATTGAACCAGTTTGTTTTAGTTGTTTTTGTAACAAGTGTTGATTTGGTAGTGTTTCAATGTTTAATTGTTTTTTATTTGCTAAGAATATTATTGGAGCACTATAGTCACCGTTGTTTATATCTTCTGATGTTTTTTCGATATTACAGATGTTCTCTAAGTCATTTTTAATTTGAAACATTATACCGAAATTGAGTGCAAAGTCAGTGATGTTGCCTAAATTTTTATTATTGTCTTTGTTATTTCTTAAATAGGTTGAGACTATGCACGCTTCAAACAACTTTCCTGTTTTTGCTTTTGATTTTTCTATATAATCTTCGATTTTTAATATTTTAAAACGATTGAAATATTGTTGAAGTTCACCATTTACCAGTGATGAAAGACATTCTGTATATATTTTTCTAATTTTTTCTCCTTTATTATTTTCATCAATTGTAGAAAGAAGTTTAATTGCTTCTGTTAATAGGTAATCACCAGCCAAAACCGCAAGTTTGCTGTCGTATTCAAAGTTTATTGTTTGTTTTCCACGTCTTATACTTGCACAATCAACAATATCATCGTGTATCAATGTGGCATTATGTATTAATTCTGTTGCTATTGCAATATCAATACAAAATTCATCAACACTTTCTTGTAATGCTTTGGTTATTAGAAAAACTAGAGTTGAGCGTATTCTCTTTCCTTTATTTGCCAAAAAGTCTTTTAGTATTAATAGTATTTCATTTTTTTTATTGGGAGAGTTTAATTTTGAAAAATAATTGTCAAAGCTGTTATCTAGTGTTTGAAAGTCATTTTGGAGTGGTTGTATTAGTTCTTTATATTTTTTTTGTAA
>JAZSES010000325.1:0-3093 GCA_045531805.1 Candidatus Limenecus sp.
AGCATGAATGTTAGTTTTGTTGGAAATTTATAATGAAAAAGCCTCTGTTTATTAGAGGCTTTTTTCATCTAATCTAGTGTCGTAATTGCTGCCGACTGAACGTAGCCAGCAATTACTCACCTTTTCAAGACGCCACTCAAAAAATTCGTTCACGTCACTTCGTTCCTTATCACGAATTTTTCTCGGACATCCATTAATAATATCAAAAGAAAAATCAGCTATATTACAATATGTTACAAAAGTAATAAAAACTATAAAGTTTTTCATAACAGCTGCCGATAAGAAACATGTAAACAAATTATACAGTCGATAAAATAAAAACGACATCAATTTATTTCACCATCACGATAATATAGCCACGGAATGGGCATATTATATATAGCGTACAAGTCAAAAAGAAAGACAGGGAAGAAAATGATTCTCGAATACTCTGTAAATGAAGCACAAGTCCAGCCAGCATGGCTAAAAACACTCTACGATTTGGTAGAAGAATTGAACTGCAAGTGCAAAACTTACATTGATGAATCTTACAACAGATCACAAAAGCAGTATGCACGAACCAGAACAATAGAAGTCTATGGTTCTGAAACTATGCTATCGTGGCTTAAGCTACGAATGGAAAGATACGCTCATTTTATCAATGAATTTAATGACAAGGCAGAAATCCAAGCCAATATGAAGGAGGACGGACGCCAAATATAAATCTAATCTAGTGTCGTAATTGCTGCCGACTGAACGTAGCCAGCAATTACTCACCTTTGACTTCTTTTGCCGAAATCTTTGATTTCGTGCAAAATGTCTTCACTATGTGAACAAGACGCCACTCAAAAAATTCGTTCACGTCACTTCGTTCCTTATCACGAATTTTTCTCGGACAAATAATAGATTAGCCACCTAAAGAAGGGTATAGCACTAGCTATACCCTTTGTTTTATTCAAATGTTATGTAACAACATGTATCAATTTTATATCATTTTTATAACAAAAGATGGAAAATCTCATACAAAAGTATAAAATGATAGTATGGATATCGTCAGAAATATTAGGGATATGTCCCTAAACGAGGATGAAAAATTTTTTGCAGAGTTAATCAAGGAAGAATTCGGCTGCAACGCATGTATCCAAGAAATCAAAAACAAAGATTTTATACAGGCACATGTGCGACCACTGAACGATTTCACGATTTACACTACCGCTCAACCAACAGTTGAGGGGGCACGCTTGATTGGTTGGCGTAGAGCTATGGCTCGTGAGCAACAACAAGCTATTTAGTTTGCTAATAATTTTTATTTTATTTTTAAAAGTACACAATAAAAAAACCGCCTGATTTCTCAAGCGGTTTTCTTAATTTTTTTATATCCTAGTCAAGTGGAATAACCAATGTTTGACCAATAGACAAAGCATTTGGATTTGTCATACCATTTGCTTCCATAATTTTTGAAATTTTTGAAGCATCATATCTGCCATAAAATCTAATAATAATACCTTCCAAAGTATCACCTGATTTTACTGAATATGACTCAGCGCTAGCTGGTTTAGCCTCTTCAACTATCTGGTCTGCAGGAATAATAGAAACTTTTGCAGCTTTTGGTGCTTTTGGTGTTTTAACTCTTTTTACGAGTTTTGGAGAGTCAATCTCAGCGCTACGTCTTTCATTTATAGCATTAGAACCAAAACTCAACAACGCAGTCATCATAAACATACACAATGCACCTGCAACAAAACCTGTAATCAAATAAACACCAGGAGATTTTTCTTCTCTTTGGTTTACTTTGAAATTTTGCCACAAAACATCTAACTCTTTTTCTTTTGCTGGACGAATATAAACATCAGGAGTATTTCCTGTTTCTCTTCTAAAAACACCCTGATTAGATTTTGCTCTCAATTCTTCCAACAGAACCATTTTTTCTTTTGACAAATTAGATCTGTATAATGTAGAACTTTTCATGTTACCTCACTAATTCCTTTATATCTATATTAATCGGCTAGTAACAATAAAGTCAAGGATTATAACATTTTGTATTACATTACGAAATATTTAATGTATTTTTTACACTGAATTTTTTGAAAAAAAAGATTGCTAAAAAAGCAATCTTTCTTCTAATATGTATATCTCAAAATGACTACGCAGCTACTTTTCCATTGATTTCAGAAATCAAATATTTTGCAACCCATTCAAAATCTTTGTTGCTTTTTGCAACTTTTTCAAGACAAGCAACTGATGGCTCGCCAATTCTAATCAAAGTCATTGCAACAACTCCTCTAACAGCACCTTTCACAGTTTGCAATTGTTCAACCAAAACAGGAACTGCAGCTGAACCAACATTTACAAGCATATTTTCAATTTCTGCTTTACTTTTGTTATCAGCGGTTTCAAGTTGTGTTAAAAAGTGTTTAATAGAATCTGCGTGCATTTCATTTCTCCATGGTTTTCTAATTTATGTACACATTATAATCTAAATTTTTAACAAACTCGGTTTTCTTTATCTAATCTTTATATCCATATAAAGACAAAATAAAGAATTCCCCCAAAACCTAATAGCAACAAATATTACAGGATATCCAAAGGGTCAACATCAACTGTAAGTTTTATATCATCTGGAAGTTTAATCTTGTCCAAGAAGCTCAAAATGAAACGATGTCCTTTTTCATCCAACTTATTTTTCACCAAAATTTGAAATCTATACCATTCTTGCAATCGTTCAATAACACAAGAACAAGGACCTAAAATAGCAATCGGTTCATCTAATTGTCTTTTCTCAACAATATCATTCAAGCGCATAGCAATTTCTTGAGCGCTTCTTTCCGCCCTAAATTGATTTTTGGATGACAATATTACACGAATAATTTTGCTAAACGGAGGATAATCAAAATCTTCTCTAGCCTGAATTTCTGTTTCATAAAAAGTTAAATAATTTTGTTCCTTGGCTGTTTCAAGGGCATAAAACTCAGGATTATAAGTTTGAAAATAAACTTCACCGGGATTATCTCCTCGTCCAGCACGACCTGCAACCTGTGTCAAAAGCTGAAATCCTCTTTCGCTTGAACGAAAATCAGGAAGATTAAAACTGTTGTCAGCATTAATTACACCAAC
>JAZSES010000331.1:0-4828 GCA_045531805.1 Candidatus Limenecus sp.
ATCAATACACAAAAACTAAAAAAAATTATAAACCTCAGAGGTAAAATTATAAACTTAACAACAAAGCCGACACTTGAAAATATACGTTTCCAAACACTAGAAACGTTATCAATAAAAATCCCAAATTTAAAAAATGCAACAATAAATGCAAATGCAGACATAACGGTAAATGGAGATATGAAACAGCCTAATGTCACAGGCGTAATCAACGCAACAAATCTAAATATACCAGAATATTACATAAAAGCACCGACAATTATAATCAGTTTTGCAAAAAATATCATTACGACGAAAGTTGATAACTTAAAAATTAAAGACATAACTCTTAGCTCAACAACAACACTACCTAATAACTTCGCAAAATTAAATCAAATAGACAATATAAAAATTGACGCAAACTACATTGACTTAGATTACTTACTGGCACTACAGCAATATATGCAACAGGCACAATATGCTCCTGGAAGCACATTTCCTTACTCAATAAAAAATGGTGATATAAACATTAAAAACCTAAAAACAGGTAACTTTACAGCACAGGACATCACGGCAAACATAACGAGTAAAGGAAATATACTAACAATAAATAACCTATTCGCTTCTGCTTACAATGGGAAAATAGCGGGTAAAATAAGTTACAATTTCCCATACACAACAATTGATGCAGTTTTACAAGGTAGAGGGCTCAACGCATCTGCTGTAGCGACAGCATTAATGCCAAAAGAACAACAGTTATCAGGCAAGCTCAACTTCGATGCAAAACTAAACCTGTATGGAACAAGACTAGACAAACAATTAAAAACGCTAAAAGGAGAAGCCGACATATTGATACAAAACGGTCACTTAGGACAGCTAGGTCGTTTTGAACACTTTTTATACGCACAAAATTTACTATCACAACGTTTTATACACGCAAGTATAAACAGTGCAAAACAAGCAATTAGCCCAAAAGATACAGGGTATTTTACATATCTAAAAGGCAAAATTACATTCCAAAATGGTTTTGCAAAGCTTAGCCCTGTAAAAACAACAGGTCCAAATATGAGTATGTATATTACTGGACTATCTAGCCTCCTAAACAATGAAGTAGATTTGCAAATTTTGGGTAAAATTTCCACAGATGTTTCATCCTCATTGGGAACATTTGGTAGTACAACAATCAAAGACTTTTTGGATGAACATACAAAACACGGTCAAACAGTAGCAAACTTGTTTAATTTTTACCACACTGAATTGCCAGAAATGGATATTTCCAAAATACCAATGTTAACACCAGACTTAAAATACGAAACAAAAAACTTTAGAGTACTAATTTCTGGAAACCCACAAAGCATTAAAGCAGTAAAATCATTTACTTGGGTAAATCCGCTTGGTACTAAAGATAAAATTCTTACACAACAAATAAAAACAGTAATAAAAAATACAGAAATATCTAACACAAAAAGTGTAAAAGATGAAACGATATCCAAAGAACAACAAATCCATCAAAATACAAATATTAAAACTAAAACAACACCTGATTTCTTAAATAATATACCAGATACGTTCAACTAATTATTCATGAATAATTCGTCCATCTTCAACAATTTCAATAGGTTTACCATTGAAAGATTTTATGTATTCAACAAACATATCAGTTTCAGTAAGTTCACATTTATGTAGTCTTTTTTCTGGAGCATTTAACTTTTGCAATCCTTCACCATTACCACCTACATAAGTATTATATGCAACTTTAAAAAATTTCTCATTAGATGGATTATTTACATTTAATTTAACAACAGTACCATCTTTTTTGGTAACAACAGCTTCTTTTACGCGGTCATCTTTACCAATTACATATCTCATACCAGCAACTTGCAACGCACCAGTTCTGTGATATTTTTTTGTAGCATCAATTGCACTATTAAGAACATCAACGATATCTTTTTCACTCAGCTGATATACATGTACATCGTTAAAGAATGGCATTAAATCGATAATTTCTCTATCAGTAACTGGTCCAGCAGGAAGACTTCCTCGCACACCACCCATATTGTTTAAAACCAAATCTGCATCAGAATATTTCAAGTAAGCATCACTCAAAAATGAGCTTATAGAACTTTCTTCCAAAACAGTTTCTGGCTTTGATTTTGCCAAACGAGCAATAGTACCAATTTGTTTTGGCGCACCTAGTGTCATGTTTTCAACAACTTTCATTGACATACTTTCAGGCAATGTTTCAAGAGATTTCAACTCATTTTTCGCTTTAATAATACTACCATTATTGTCATAAACAACATCTAACTCGCCATAATGATGGCCATTTTTACCAGCTTGTGTAAGAATAACCCATTCTCCTCTGGGTGATTTAAAGATGTTTTTACCAGGAACAAGCCCATCTAAAACATCATGAGAATGTCCCCCGAAAATCTCATCGATACCAGATACCTGTTGAGCAATAATTTTTTCAGCATCTATCCCCATATGAGAGATAAGCTTAATAATGTTTACACCTTGGCTTTCAAGTTTATTAACCTCGTCTTGCAATGCTTTCTTAGTTGCAAGAATATCCAAAACATGAATATCTTTAGCATCACTTTGACTTTGTGTGCTTAACCGTTTGAACAAATCATGAGGAACTAGACCAATATATCCAATTTTTCTACCATTTTTCTCAACAACCATAGATGAAGCTAGACGACCTGCCTCAATGTCATCTTGCAAAGAATAGTCTTCTTTTTTTACAGAGTCTTTCTTTAATAAGTTCAAGGCTAACGTCTTATAGGTTGCAATATCAAGCATAGATGAAACACCTTTTGACCCTTTGTTGTCAAAATTGTGATTACCTAAAGCAACAGCAGTTGGTCTAATTAAGTTCATCATTCGTACAATAGTTTTGTTTTTAGGCTCATAAGCCCCAACCCAATCATCACCTGACATAATAACGTCACCATGGGGATTTTGTGCCCTAAATCTATCTGTAGCAGTCTTAAATTGCCTAAAAGCCTTCAGATGTCCGTGAAAATCATTTCCATAAATAGTTTTTTGTCTGAACTCACCATTATTTGATTTAAAGGAGTAATTTATAGAATTAGCATTATTGGGAGCAGAACTTTTTTGTGTAATAAATTTATTTAAGTTGTTATTAATGAGCATATTTTAAGAATTCCATCACTTCTGACAATGATATAAAACACCACAATGTATTTTTTTGACAAAATATTAAAATTTGTTTACAAAACAATTTAGTAAAAAGCAATTTCAATAGCAAAATTGTTTTTATACATATAAGGTTAGATATTTTTAGGTAGAATTAAATGATTAACAATGTTTCAAATTACGGTTATTATTCACCAGCATTTAGTGGTTCAGCAAGAATTGCTAGTTCAGCAATTGCATTACACCAAAATGACGTAGAAAATTTAGTTAAATTCGTAAATGGCCAACCAATTACAAGCACACCAGAAATTTCAATTAAAGATACAGTAACTGGCACCTTGCCATTTGTTGGGATATTTGGTGGTATACAAGCTGGTGCAGCAATAAAAAATAATGGCTGGAATATCAAAAAAACTATTAATAATATAAATGCATCTTCACCTTACAAAGTGAGAAGCCAAGCAATGTCTGCGGCAAAAGGAGAAGTAGCAAAAAAATTCAAAGATGTATTCAAAAAATCAGTTGCAGTCGATCCTAAAAGAGGATTCTTAGGAAAACTTTTAGACAAAATCCCTGGTTATAAAGCCCTTAGAAGCTCAGGCTTTGGCCAAATGATGGGCAACAAAGGAACTGGAGCTGGCTGGATGGCTGTACTTGACGGTGTAATTGAAACATTTACACAAGTTGTACCAGCATTCCAACAAGGTGGTGCAGAAGCTGGATTTAAACAAATTGCGAAATCAGGAGCAAAAGTTGTCGCAGGTACAGCTGGTTTTGTAGCTGGTGATGTAGCAGGTAGAGCTATTGGTGCAGCAATTGGAACATTTATTTGCCCAGGTATTGGAACAGCAATTGGCTCATTCTTAGGTGGATTTATAGGCGGTGTAACGGGTTCTGCTGTCGCAGGTAAAGCTACACAAGCTATTGTTGGTAAAAGCGAAATCGAAAAAATACAAGAAAAACAAACAACAGAAGCTGCTCAACAAGTAAACGCAGATCCAGAAACTAAAAAAGCTCTAGCATTACAATCTTTAGAATATGCAAACCAAGTACTAGCACAAGACCCAGAAAACGCAGATGCATTGGCGGCAAAAGCTTCTGCTGAAAAAATACTAGGTGAAATTGCATCAAATGAGCAAATACAACAACAAAATCAAACTACCCAAGCGTATAATTATCAAAATCCATATTTTCAACAAAACTCATATGCAACAATGTATGGAATTCCCCCGGTTCCAGGTTTCAACGGCATAAGTTACGATTTGGATGTATACAGACAAAATATAGCAAATGCAAATGCAACAACTGGAAAAATCCCAAATCCATTTGAAATCCAAAATAAACAAAATCAAGCAATTGCATAATAAAAATAATAATATATATTAAAATCAAACTAACCTAAAGAAAAGCGGTTTCTCTAGAAACCGCTTTTTAATTATCAAACCTTTTCCTTATTCCCCTATTTTATCCCGTATTGCATCTAATTTAGTTATTGAAATTTCCCCAAATCTCAATAGCCGATAAAGCTTTTTCTTAATCAAGTAATGCTTCTAGAATAGTAGCATTTTTAGCTGCCAATGAATTTTCTCTAACTCTATTTCTGTGAATATAAGTTCTCAAAGCCTCACGAATAAGTTCACTTCTTGAACGATTTTCGTTTACTGCAACTTGATCGATTTCATCCAAAAAT
>JAZSES010000089.1:0-4971 GCA_045531805.1 Candidatus Limenecus sp.
CAATTAATATTCTTTTTTCTTCGTCAAATTTTGAAATTTTTGCCTCAATTATTTTATTGTGTAACTCTTTGTTGTTATTATCAATTAACACATTTAGATAGTTTTGCGTTATTCCCTTCAGTAATCCAGTGTGCTTATCAACTTTTTTTTCTACAAGAACTTCTACATTTTGTCCTATGTTTTCATTTCTAAATTTGTTCAGTTTGTTCTCTGCAATTTTTTGTAGTTTTCTTGCACGTTCTTGTTTTGTTTTTTCTTGCACTTGGTTTGCCATTGCAGCGGCTTTTGTACCTTTTCTTATTGAATATGGGAAAACATGTATCGAAGATAAGTTTGATTTTTTAGCATTTTCTAATGTTGTTTCAAAATCAGAGTCATTTTCATCAGGAAAGCCAACAATTATATCGCTACCAATGAATGGGAGGTTGAATTGTGTATTTATTTTTTCTATTAAGTTCAAACAATCATTTGCGCTATAATGTCTGTTCATTGCTTTGAGCGTTTTATCATTTAGGGATTGTAATGATAAATGAAAATGCGGGCAGAATTTTTCAGATTTAGAAAGAAATTTCAATAATTCGTCAGTTACTTCCAGAGGGTTTAGTGAGCCCAATCTATAACGTTTAATGTTTGTTTCTTCTATTTTTTCTAATAAATTTATTAGTGACAATTCACTGGAAAAATCTGTACCCCATTGACCGATATGTATCCCTGTTAATACAACTTCTTTTATATTTATATTTGTATAAATATCGATTTGATTGATTATGTTTTCAATACTATTGCTACGACTTTTCCCTCTGGCATACGGGATAGTGCAATAGCTACAATAGTTGTTGCATCCATCTTGTATTTTTAGATAACCGCGTGTGTTTGAATAGTTGTGTATAACTTGGTTATTAAACTTGTTAATTTTGAAGATGTCAGTTATTTGACTATTTTTTTTATCAATAGCTTCTACAATATTAAATTTGTCATTATTTCCGAGTGCAATATCAATATAGTAGAGTTCTTTTATTTTTTGAGAGTTTAATTGTGCAGAACAACCAGTAAGTATAGTCAAAATTTCTGGTTTTTTGTTTTTAATATTTCTAATTGTTCGCAATGCTTCATTGTCGGCATTTTCTGTTACAGAGCAAGAGTTTAGTATAAAAATTTCAGATTCACTCAAGCTGTCTGTGTAAACAAATTTTGCAGCTTCTAATTTTTCTCTAATTACTTGTGATTCTAGTTGATTTGCTTTACAACCATGTGTTTTAATTGTGAATTTTTTCATAATTATTACTTATCACAAAAGATGCTACTAAACAAAAATCTATTTTTATTGTATAATTTGAACCTAAACCATAAGGAAATCCATCATGACTATTCAAAACCTTAATAGTGTATCTATAAGTTCTTCAAAAAGACAGAGTTTTGCTGGAAATTTGTTGTATAAATTGTCAGATGAGCAAATTAAAGAAATTGCTTTTGCTGAGCCAAAACGTCGTTTGCTTGATGTTCAAAAAAATTCCAAGTACGCATTGTTGGTTGGTTTACCAATTGTCGACTCTTTATTGAAAGGTGCAATGACTCAAGGGAGTTTAGCAAAAAAAACTACTCAATTTTTAGCACAGCAGTCAAGATGGCTTGGTATATTTGCTGTTGGTTCTGCTTTGTTTGGTGCGAAACGATTTATCAATAAAAAATCAGAAACCTTGGATAATTTTAATAAAAAACATCCTGTATTGAGTACTGGTATTGATTTTGTTGCATTATATGGTGCTTTAACAGGGGCTACTCAGCTTCTTTTTTCTACGGCTCGAGTTATTAATAAAAAATTTCCTAAGATTGCTTCTATTAACAACAATGTTGAAGTTAAATTTGCGAAATTTATTAATAATAGCAATTTGAATAAAAAATATGTGTCAAAATTTGATGAATATTTGACTAAGAATGATTATGCGAAAAAAGCTGGAGCATTCCTTGCGATAACTGCCGCTCCAATTATAGCAATTGCGACATTATTAAGATGTTCCAAAGAAGCTAATTTTGCAGCTAGTAGAGCGAACAATAACTTTATTCTACTTAACATGTTTAATCAATTCTTGCCAGAAAAACCTGTTGTAGAAGAAGATGCGACTATTTAAAAATATTACTTGACCGGCATGTATGTAGATGATATTTTAGAATAGAACATTGATTGATGTTCATGTCACAGTTGGTGGCACCTGTTAGTGAGGTGATTGGTAATCTCCGAGGATAGGTTGGTAGTGTAATACTACACAGGCACTTAGTTGTGATAGATGAAAATCTGATAATAGCCACGGGCCTGTGGCGCAGCGGTAGCGCAGGGGACTCATAATCCCTTGGTCGTGGGTTCGAATCCCTCCGGGCCCAATTTTTAAAAGCCAGTCATAGACTGGCTTTTCTGATTTTAAATATATATTATTAGTCCCCCTAATTATTAAAATGGTGCAGTTTTGGTACAGTTGAAATAAAAAAACTGTAAATAATTAATAACAAATTGTCTTGCAGTTTGATAAAAAGTGTCAAACAGTTTCATAGCAAGGGGGTTAAACCTGTTTAAAACTTAACAAAATTCGGTTAAGAATTTAACAAAATGCTTATGCCCCTTAGAATTTCTAAAGGTGTTAACATTTAGTTTTGGAATTAATTATTTAGAATTTGAATTTAAGTTACTCTAGTTGGTTTTGGTAGTTTTGAATCTAGAAAAAGAGCAGATAGAATCGGCAGAAACCCACAAACAGGCAAAGAATTAAAAATTGCTGCTAAAACAGTTCCTGCATTCTCAGCAGGCAAAAAATTCAAAGAAGCTGTTAAATAGTCAATTGTAATCTTTGAAATAAAAAACAGGCAAGCCATTTCGGTCTTGCCTGTTTTATTTTATAAATATAATTCCGTTTATGATTGCAAACTCAGATGGTTCTAAATAGTTTATTCCGGCGTTTATAAAATAAGCCTCGTTTGTTTTTATGTATTTTTCATTGTCGTTGTTGTTTTTAAGAGTAATATTTATCCCTACCCCAAGCCCTAACCAAGTTGAGATTTCATTTTCTTTATCGTACGGATCTAGAGCTTTTATTGAATCGATTTCAACTGCGACAACATTTGCATAATGCCCCCATTTACGAGTAAATGTGCCATCAGAATCTTTTGTATAGATTCCGATATTTATTATCGCCTGTCCATTATTTTCCAAGTGTTTTTTTAAAAGACTTAAATCAATGTTTGAATCTACTTTGTATTTGCGAACTTTTTTTATTCCGTAATATTCAATATCAACTTTTTTATTCTGAGATTTAAAATATTTTTCTAATCCTCGACAAAGGTTAAAAGTTGTTGTTCCGTTTTTGTCAGTTTTTTGAATAACTGCAAGCTCTTGAATAGATGTTTTACACTCAGGACATATCGTTTTTATTAGATTATATGAACTGGTTGGCGCACAAGTAAATTCGTCTGGTTGTTTTGCAAATTCAGCAAAACAAACCAACTGCAAAAAAACAAACAAAAATAAAATCGAAAGAACTTTTTTTATCATAAAAGTATTATAAACCAAAAAGTCGGAGTAAATTTAAAATAAAAATTTCGACTAAATCTTAACAATGTTAAGCGCGTCTAAGCTGATGAATTACTTTTGTAGTATAATTTATTAACTAGATTAATGAGTGATGTATTATGAGTATGATTACAAAAATTGGATTTTCTACTAGAACTCTAAATTCAAACATTAGGGCCATCAATGGACAATCTTTTAGGCAACCTAAAACATGGTCACGCTTAGAAAGATTGGGGGATTCTATTCTTAATATCATTGATGGATACAAACCTGTTGTAGTAAAAGGTATTGATAAAGCAACTGGGGAAAAAGTTGCCCTAAGAGATGATAAAGGTAGAAAACTTATTAACTGGGTTAGAAATATCAAAAAAGATAACTTTGTAGTAACTGATACTCTTAATTTTAACGGAACAAAAATTGTAACTGCAAGAGATACTAATAATGGTCAAGTAGTAGCAAAACAAGTTTCAAAAAGTGCTTATCAGGGTATGGATTTTTTCAAATCAATCTTTGAGAATGGGAAATTAAAAGCTATGCGACAACACCATAACGAGCGACCTATTAGCCCTAATTCGGATTGTTCACGCATATATTGGTATAGGAATAACGAAGGCAAATTAAATAAAAAAGTTTTTAAAAACGCATCAGATTATCCAGTTCAACAAGAAGTTAAAAAGTTTTGCACTGAAAACTTTCAGAATTTTGAAAGTCAGCATAATGGAACAACATTTAATTTATTAATGAAACATTTAGAATATTAATGCTCTTTCTGTACTACTTAATGTCGAAGGTTTAAACATCGTTTATAACAATATTATGCTAATTGTATCAATTTACTAAAGTTGGTAGGTCAAGCAACGCCTGACAAAAAAGTTCGTAGGTTGGATTTTAACCCAACAAAAATAATCAAACTCGCTGTTCTTCCTTCTCAAATCGAGTGTCAAAATACAATAGTAAAAAACTTTTGCAACTGTATTTTATTATCTAATTTTTCATTTGTTGGATTTTACCTAACGTACATGCATTTGATATACTTGTTCTTAAAAGGGCTAATATTATGAATATTAATCAAGTTAAGCAATTTGTTGCATCCAATATATCTCGATTTGAAAAAAATACAGCTACAACAGGACGTTCATTCAATCTCTATGATAAAAATAATCTTTTTCGAGGTGAATTTAATTTTACACCTATGAATCGCTCTGATTATTTAGGTATTAAATGTTCTTTGTCTAGTACTCGAATAATGGATGAAAATTTAAAACTTCAAATGCAAGAATTTGTTCATATGAACAAAGATTATGTGACAATTAAAGATAAATCAACGGATACTCTAACAAAAGCCTTACCTAAGACTATCACAACTGTTAGAACAATTATGGATTTCATTGAAGACAAATTTATTACAGTAA
>JAZSES010000094.1:0-3652 GCA_045531805.1 Candidatus Limenecus sp.
CAATTTTCTTAAATTCTTTTATTGCAACTGGCCCTGTTATATCATTTGCCAGCGTAATATCTAGTTTTGCACTGATTAATTGTCCAGGTTTTACTTCTTCCAATCCTGCGTGTTTTGCTAGGATTTTTTCGGCAATATTCATAGGTCTTGGCATAATTTTTCCTCTATAATATTTTCTTAAATTATTTTATTACAAAATTTGTGTAATTATTACCAAAACCCACAAATATAGGTAAGTTAGAGGATATTATGAGAAATAATTTTGTCCGTGGAGTTTGTTTTCTTCTTGAGGGTCTTTCATTGTACCTATTGAAAAACAATTTTTACCATATTTTTTTTCAAATGTATCCCAAAGTGTAGCCAATTTTTTTGCTTTTTTGGTTTTTATATCCTCAAATAGAAAAAGTTGGGTTGAATTTTTTTCACTAAGTTTTTCTACGTAAATGCCAGATGCTCTGTAAATGATGTCTTTCGTATACATTTTTTCAAACAATTTGTCTGCATATTGGTTAATCAAAAACTCACTGTCAGTTGCTTCGGGTAGGACTATTTTTTCTGTAAATACTCTAAAATCTTTTGTACGTAGCATTACATATATTATTTCAGCTTGTAATCCTAAATGTCTGAGCTTTGCACAAACTTGATGAGAGTGGTAGTGTAGAGAGTCTTTTATGTAGCTTTTGTCTTGGGTAAATTTTGCAAATGCGCTTGATTTTTGGATTGATTTTGGTGCTTCAACTTTGCTAATTACTGCGTAAGCTGATTGGCCTGTAAGTTCAAGCTTTAGTTCAATGCCTCGTTTGCCCCAAATCTTTTTTAGCCAAAAATCATTTTGCTTTACGATTTCGCTACATCTGTATATTCCGTATTTGTGAAATAGTGCTGCTGTGTTTTTCCCTATTCCCCAAATTTGTTCTATTGGTGTTCGTTTTAATAATTCATTTAAATCTCTTGTGTGTATACGACAAGTTCCTTGTGTTTCTGGTGTTTTTTTTGCTATTTCACAAGCAAGTTTTGCTAGTGTTTTTGTTGGTGCTATTCCGATAGAAACTGGGATGCCTATTTCTTCTTCTATTTCTTTTTTTATTTTTTGTGCAATTTCTTCATATGAGCAACGATATAGTTTTTTTAAACCGGTCAAGTCTAAAAAGGCTTCGTCTATGGAATATTGCTCTACCTCCGGAGTGTAGCTCAAAAGTTTTGAAATTATACGGCTGGAAATGTCGTGATATAAGCCAAAATTTCTTGAAACATATATTACATTTTTGAATTCTTTTTTTGCTTTGAATAAAGGGTAACCCATTGGAATACCTATGTTTTTGGCTTCTTTTGAACGCGCTATTATGCAACCGTCATTGTTGCTAAGAACACATACGGGACGATTTTTTAATGAGGGGTTCATTAATTGTTCGCAAGATACAAAAAAATTGTTACAGTCTATAAGTGCAATTTCTGCCATAATTCTAGCCTTTGATTTTGTCTTAAAGGAAAATAAAAGCGAAATGGACATGTTGAGATCTGCAAATTTTAAACCTAATCTAAAGAAATATCATTTCGCTTTTGTTCTTGTTTTAGATTTTATTAGGAAGGATATAGATTGTTCTTGATGATTTTATTATAGACATTTGTCTATAAAATGTCAAGAATAAATTTTGTGGCAAATTTTTTTTGTTTCGTGTTTTATAGAAACAGTTAATAATTAAAGGTTTTGATATGGTTGATGAAATAGACGCATATTTATCTTCACCTTATTCTTCTGATTTGCGAAAAAGTCAGAGAGTTTCTATGTTGGAGAGTGCAAAGAATATTCGCAATGTAAAAGAGTCTGTTGAAGAGTATAAGGCTAGAATGGCAAAGTTTCGTGAGGAAAATCAACAGAAAATTATTTCTGAAAATACAGATGTTTTACAAGAAAGATTGGCTAATCTGGATATTTCTAATATTGCGACAAAAAATAGAATTGCAATTGAGGCTTTGATAAGGGAAGCTCAATCAATAAAAAACTTTGCTTATAATAATATGTATAATACTTCTAGTATTGATTTTACAACTTTAAACAAGGCAGTAGAAGCTGCAAATGCAAGACTCAGAAGCTTAAAAAATGGGAATAAAAATACAGATTTGGGTACTGGAATTTATGCTGATACATATAGTTCTTCAGTAGACAAAAATTCTGATATTTTGCAAAAACTTTTGAATAATAAAAAGAAATAGTGTTATGTTTGTAACAAATTATTTCAAATGGTTAATATCTGAATAGTGTTAATAACAAAAAATATTTTTAGAGTTTTTATAATTTAGTACAAATATAATGTAATAATTTTCAAATAAAATATGTTAATAAAACATATTTGTTGATATAATTTAATGGTCTGTGACTTATATGTAAGGAAGGTATTTTAAATGGAATTGACAATGGATTTTCCTCAACGAGAAAGTACAATTAGTCCAACTCATGACATTCAGCTGTTTTGTGGTAGAGCTCATAAACAATTGGCAGAAGAAATTGCTAGTTATTTAGGTACTAGTGTTGGACCAATGATTATTAAAAATTTTGCAGATGGTGAAATCTATGTTCAGGTACAACAGAGCATTCGTGGTGATGATGTTTTTATTATCCAACCTTTGTCAAATCCTGTTAATGAAAATTTAATGGAACTTTTGATAATGATTGATGCTTTCAAAAGAGCCAGTGCAAAGTCTATTACCGCGGTAATTCCTTACTATGGTTATGCTAGACAAGATAGAAAGACCTCTGGTAGAGAGGCTATTACTGCAAAATTGGTTGCGGATTTGCTTACTACTGCTGGTGCAAGCAGAGTTTTGGCAATGGATTTGCATACTGGGCAAATTCAAGGATTTTTCAATATTTTGGTTGACCATATTTATGCAACACCAGTTTTGACTGAATATATTAAAAATCTAAAAATCCCAGCAGATAAATTAGTTGCAGTTAGTCCCGATACTGGCGGTGTACAAAGAACAAGAGTTTTTGCAAAACAGTTGAACTGTCCTTTGGCTATTATCGATAAGCGTCGTGATAAACATAATGAAGCTATTGCAGACCATGTTATTGGTGATGTTAAAGATAAAATTTGTGTTTTAGTCGATGATTTGATTGATACTGCAGGTACAATTTGTGAAGCATCAAAGCTTTTGGTGCGTGAGGGTGCTGAAAAAGTTTATGTATGTGCAGCACACGGTGTTCTTTCTGGACCAGCTATTCAAAGGTTGGAAGATGCACCTGTTGAGGAAGTTATTATTACAAACTCAATTCCTCTTGATAGAGAAGTGTCTGACAAGTTTACTCAATTGAGTATTGCTCCTATTTTAGGTGAAGCTATTTCAAGAATTCATGACAATGAGTCAGTTAGCTCTTTGTTTGGATTTGAGAAAGAATATAAGTCTTATTAGTTTTTTGTTGGTTGCGGTTGTGCAATCACTTTAAATATTAAATATTAAGTTTGAGAGAGTTTTAACCCGATGCATGAATGCTTCGGGTTTTGTTTTTATGATAATAGTTATTATGTAAATTTTAATAGGAATACTTTAAATGGGATTCAGGGCGAAGCCCTGATGTAACTTTGACTAGAGCTTGTAATTGTTTGAAGAAAATTTACTCAGTCTTGTGCTGAGAAATTTTTGTACAAAG
>JAZSES010000064.1:0-3529 GCA_045531805.1 Candidatus Limenecus sp.
CCTGATTACTATTCTCGTTATTATTCACTTCATACCCTTTCAATGGAATTTTTTAAATTAATCTAATTTGGCAAGTTTGGAAGATTCGGAACATCCATACCAGCATTCTGACCGTTTACACCATCAACTGCGGCTTTTGCAGCATCAGCTGGTGCTGTAGAACCTTTCTTATATTTAGAATTTGTCAAAGCAAATGTATAATTGGCATTTGGCGTAGCCTCAATATCAATCATACCATCTTTATCATCAACACTAAGCTTAGACAAAACTAAATCAGAATCAGCAACTTGTGACTTAATGCCTCTGAAGAAAACATAAACATCATCAACCGATGTTGTGCCACCTTCTACACCACAACCACCTTTTGTATCAGAATAGAATGATGTTAACCATACATTATTCGGAATACTAGAACCAATGGCATTGTAGTAAGACAACTCACTCAACATACTCTTATCAATAGTTTTAGCAATAGCGTATACACTTTGCTTATTATCACTAGAACGATATTTATTTAAATCAGCCTGCAATGCAGCTTCTCTTTGTTCAAGTGCTGTTTTGTTTTCTTCTAATGTTGAAGAATAAGTACCAATTGCAGTAGAAGCAGCAAAACCTACCCCTGCACATACAACAGCAATTAACATAGAGAATACATAGAGCTGATCCTTAAGCATTTGACGACCAAATACTTCAACCATCTCAGCTGATTTTACTTCAGCTTGTTTAATAAAATTAAACTTCGTCTTAAAGTCTTTAGCTCGATATATTGCAGCACCAATCGCCTCTGGAGTAATAGCCTTGATATAATGTGGCAAGATATTTAAATCAACATCAATCAATGGCTCTTTAGAATAGTGATTTGCATCCAAGAATCTAACATCACCAGGATGTTTTAACTGCATAGACAAGATTTCAGCGTTAACATCATTTGATTCACTGATAACTAACAACTTATCAGATGCAAATTTTTCCAATACAGTAGTAGCTGCTTGTGCAATTGCAACATAAACCTCATCATTACTGAATGATTTAATAGCCAAAGGATCTTCATAATAGTCAATAATTCTGTAATCCATCATCGAAAATACAGCATAGCTATTTTGAGAAACTAACAAAATATTCCAAGTGTGAGTACTATCCGCAAAATCATCGACTATACGAGTAAACTCAAGAGTCTTAATCATAGAAGAATAAGTATTTTCAACAGCAATTAAAGTTGCACCAAGTTCATCAAAAACTTGGTTGAAAACACCTAAAACTTCTTCTTGTAATGCACTGTATACAACATAACGTTTATCTGACGTGTTGTTAACATTAACTTCAACCCAACTAACAACAGGTGTATTTTTCTTAAATAAGTAATTTTCCTCTACTCTAGAAACTAAAGCACCGTCTACACCTTCATTGTCTAGTATTGTTGGCAAATGCGCATGACCAAAACTAACATTAGGCAAGTTCAAAACAACATTTGTCGCTCTAGGATCAATTTTCAATTCTCTAAACAGCTCAGTCACTGCAACTTTAAACTCAGCATAATCAGAAACTTCCCTTGTTGAAGGGTTATATTCCAATGGTCTTTGACCATACTTTGTAACTTTATGTTGAACAGGGTCAACAATAAGCATCTCTAAACCAACATTGGGGGATACTGAAACCCCTACAAGCACCTTATTATCAGGTTTTAAAAATGATAAAATACTCATCCACTAATTCCAAATCTAATTACATAAACATAGTTAGATTATATTATAGTATAATTAATTAGGCAAGAATATTACAAAACATACTACGAAAGAATGATATCATGGACAAAATCAACTATATATATGGAAGAAATGCTGTAACAGAAATGTTAAGCAAGAACAGTCGCAAAGTTAACAAAATCCTAATCGCTAAAAATACATCAAATGATGTAAAGCTAAATGAAATAATAAAACTCGCAAAACAAAACAACGTTGTTTTCCAATTTGTACCGAAAGAAAAATTCCAAGAATTTGCAGATGTACAACATCAAGGTGTACTAGCGATGGTATCACCTGTAGAATACTTGGATTTTTATGAATTTCTCGAGCAAAAATCAGACAACTATAAAAAAGTTGTAATATTAGATGGAGTTGAAGACCCTCATAATCTCGGTGCAATAATACGAACTGCAGCTTGCGCAGGATATGATGCAATAATATTCCCTAGCAGAAGAAATGCTCAAGCAACGGCTATTGTAGAAAAAACTTCAGCTGGCGCAATAAACCACATTCCTCTTATTCAGGTCAATAGCTTATCAAATGTTATAGATAAACTAAAGGATAACGACTACTGGATAATTGCAGCAGATGCACATGGCAAAGATAATTACTTTGATGTTAATTACACAGACATGAATTTTGCACTGATTATGGGCGGAGAAGAGACCGGTGTATCAAGAAACAATTTAAAAAAATCCGACTTTGTTGTAAAAATACCAATGCTAAGAGACTTTAACTCTCTAAATGTTTCAAATGCAGCAGCTGCAATAATTTATGAATCGGTAAGACAAACGATACAATATAAAAAACATAGTGTATAATATTGTTATATCTTTACAGGAGCATAAATGACTAATAAAATTGAAAGATTCGATTCTGACAACATCGGAATGAGTGACGAAAACGAAAATGTTTCAATAGAAAACATCAATGAAGAACAACCTGATGATGAACTCATTTTGTCTGTTGAAGAACCCAAAACTTCAGAAAATGTTTCATCAATAAACGCTGATGATTCTGTAAAAATCTACTTGCAACAAATCGGTAAAATACCACTTCTTACCGCTGAGCAAGAATTGGATGTTGCAAGAAAAATAAAAGAAGAAAACGATGATAAAGCAAAAGAAACTCTAGTCAATGCAAATCTTAGACTGGTAGTTAGTATTGCAAAAAAATATATTGGTAGAGGTTTATCATTTTTGGACCTAATTCAAGAAGGCAATATGGGATTGATGAAAGCCGCAGAAAAATTTGATTATGCAAAAGGCTACAAGTTTTCGACCTATGCGACTTGGTGGATACAACAATCTATAACTCGTGCTATTGCTGACAAATCCAGAATTATACGTTTGCCAGTACATATGATTGAAACACTTAGTAAAATTAAAAAAGTTACTGTAGACCTGACAACAGAAACAGGTAAAGCTCCATCAAAAGAAGAAATCGCTTATCGAGTTGGTATACCAGTTTCAAAGTTAACTTCATTAATAAAAGCAGCACAATCAACAATCAGTATTGAAACACCAGCAACAACAAAAGATGAGTCGTCAAAACTCGGTGACTTCATAGTTGATGAATCAACTGTTTCACCTGATTCAAGAGTTTCACAAGAAAATCTTTTTGAAGATATCCAAAAGATGCTAAACCAACTATCTCCAAAAGAGAGAGATGTTCTCATTATGAGATACGGACTAAATGATGATGGAAATAGAAAAACTCTCGAAGAAATAGGTTCTCGTTATGGTGTATCAAGAGAACGTATCAGACAAATTGAAAATAGGGCAATT
>JAZSES010000227.1:0-2954 GCA_045531805.1 Candidatus Limenecus sp.
TGTTTGTGTGAAGTAAAGCAATTGGTTCTCGATGATATTGAAACTATGAAAAACAATATGACTAAAGTGCGAGAGCAGTTTCCTTCAGCTGGTGCAGCATCCGTTGAAAAAGATAAGGTTAGTGGTACGTATAAGCCGACAGGTGAAACAGTAACATTTAATCGTGATTTTAGTGGTCATTCATTTACAGATGAAGAGGTTGCCAAACTGCTTGAAGGTCAGGAAATCACATTCAATGCTACGAGTAGTAGTGGTAGCTCGTATGTAGCAACAGGAAGCTTAAAACAGCAGACCTTTAAAGGTCATAAATTTTGGGGCTTTAGTTTGAAGCAACAGGATTGTCCTCCTGATAAGGTGGAAGGTGTTTTCTTACCTAAGAAGAAAACGATACGTTTTAAGCGTGAATGGGGTGGACATACATTCACAGATGCTGAAATTAAGGATTTGTTAGCAGGTAAGGAAATTTCATTCCCTGCAGTAGCTAAGTCTGGCAATCAGTATACAGCAAAAGGTCAGCTGAAAGAGCAGACATTTAATGGTACAAAATTCTGGGGATTTGCTCCGAATTTTAAATAAAGTACATCAATTTGAAAGGAGTATGTTATTATGGCAGATAACAATTATACACCAAAAGAGAAGGTAACAGGCGTTTATCTTCCTACAGCAGCCCAGGTGTCTTTTAACAAAGTTTGGGGCGGTCACACATTTACTGATGCAGAGGTTCAGAAACTTTTAGCTGGAGAGGTTGTATCATTCCCAGCAGTAGCAAAGTCAGGTAATAATTATACTGCAACTGGTAAGCTTCAGGAACAGGAATTCAATGGAAATAAGTTCTGGGGTTTTGCTTTGGTTCAGGATTCTGTACCTGTTTCATGGTCAGGTCATACGTTCACAGAGCAGGAAAGAGAAACTCTTGCTAATGGTGGCAGTATTTATGTTCAGGATTGTGTATCATCTAAGTCTGGTAAGAACTTTGCATGTACATTATCTTGGGGTGAAGAGAATGGTAGAAAACGTTTGATTCCTACCTTCGGAAAATAATTTGAAAATCTAAGCATTTGCCAGCAAAAATTGTTGTCAGTGTTGGATAAATGTGGTATAATAGCAAAGGTGTGGTACTCATAATTGATGAATATCACACCTTAGCCGCATAATCGGTTTTGTATTAAATAAAAGGAGGATGTTGGAATGGCAAAACAACGTTACGGTATACCTTATTCCTTAGACGCGTCTTACATGGATATGGAAATTGCGATTCAGGCTAATAATGGTATTGGCGCAAAACCATTCCCGATTAAAACTATTTTGTTAGTTTTATTTGGTGTGGTATCGTGTTTCTTGATTATATCCAAAACTGATGTATCAAGAGGTAATCTGTTACAAAAAGGTATATTTATTGTCCTGTGGGCTGCCTTATGTTTATTGTTATTGACGACAAATAGACAAAAGCAACTTGGTGTTGAAAAGATTATGTCATTGGGTAATTATTTACAACCTGACAATCGTTTCGTAAGTACCAGAGCGAATGACAATGCGAATAATATGATTAAAATCTGTGGTTTTGATGTAATCGAAGATGAAGGTTTGATAAAATACACAGATAATACATATGGTTTGTGTTTTGATGTCGTTGGTAATGCTTCAATCTTATTGTTTGATGACCATAAGAATTCGATTATTGATAGAGTTGATAGTCATTACCGTAAGATGAAACCAAACGTAAGTTATCAGTTCATTACAAGAAAGGAACCACAAAATGTATATTTACAAGTCGCTTCAATAGGCGAAAGACAGAGTGAGATGACTTGTGAGGATGCAGATTTAACAGCAATGTTTGAAACTGAAAAGTATGTACTTGCAAATCTTGTAGGTCATTCATTCAAATCATTGCATCAGTATTTAATCATCCAGGCACCTAATGAAGAAGAATTGAATCTTGCTTTGAATGTATTTTACGGTGAAACCGAAAATTCAGAGTTAATGTTCAAGTATGCTGAACAGATGTATAAGGATGATACATTGAAACTGTTCACCGATGTTTATGGAACGAGAAAGGAGTTTTAAGTATGGCGTTCGGTAAGAAGAAAAAAGACGGCGAAGAGAAGAAAGAACGAGTAGTACAAGGAACATTGTCTCAGTTTCCATTTTTGATGACTTTGAAGCCAAAGGAATCATATGTGTTCAGAAGTAATGATTACATATCCGATGGTAAGTATTATACGATTCTTTCATACTTCCATAAGGATGGCGCATTAGATGATTTTGGACCATTCTGGGGAATCAATTTAATACCTGCAGGTTTGGAAGATGAAGTATCTATCACATTCGTTCAGACCGTTGAACGTATGAGTGATGACTGGGTTACAAATCATCAGACTAATGCTGAAAACGTAGCTCAGATGAACTCTACTGAGCAGGCTAATCAGACAAATAAGACTAATAAGTCTAAAGCTGGTAAGCGTGAAGCAGATTTGGAAGTAATTGCGGCTGAGTTGCAGGCAGGTGCTACATATATGGCATGTGCATTTAGATTACAGATTTGTGCTGCTACTCAGGAAAAGTTAGATGATGCTATTATGACAATTGAACGTCTGTATACAGACCGTTTCTCAACATTATATGCAGCATCTTATGATGGTGAACAGAAGCAGGAACTTCTTGCTTTACTTAGACCTAATTCATTTAAAAAGGGTAAGCCTTTCATGTTTACATCTACTGAATTAGCAGGTCAGTATAACATGGTTACCCGTGGTATTGAAGATGAATATGGTGTTTATGTTGGTAAGATGTTTGGTGATGTTAATACGGCAGCGATTTTGTTCGATGTTGATGGTTATAAACATCACACTGTAGTATGTAGTGAGCAGTATGATATGCTTTATGGTCGTAACCATGCTACTGACCTTTGGGGAAGTAAAATTTCACAGGCTTGTTTGATGCATAACCATAAAGTA
>JAZSES010000019.1:0-10583 GCA_045531805.1 Candidatus Limenecus sp.
ATGGAAAAAATATATAATTAAAAAAATATTACTACATAGAAAAAGTAATAATCTATGGACATACATTTTCAATTATAAATATAAAAGAAAATTCAAAGCTTGGGATTATTTGGGTAATTCAATTGTTGACAAGTTAACAAAAAATAAAGATAAAACAGAATATTGCATGATTGAGCCTTTTGAAGCAAAAGCATTACCAGAAAATAATTATAAAATTGAAAACGGACTTAAAGCAAATAACTTAGTTCAAGAATATATAGATTTTTATTTTACAAATGACTACTCCGAGTATGCATTAAAAGATAATAAAGGTGTAATATACCTACATAATTCTTGGACACCAAAAGCATTTAAGCAGATGACAGAAGAAGAATTTTTAAATTCAGGTTGTACATTAGCTAATATTTTGAAAAAAGTATTATAGAAATTTCACCATTTAAAATTTCTGTTCTATAATCTACTAAGAGTAGTATTGGCTTAGGGCAAAATGTTAACAACAGAATTCAAAAATAGCAACAAATTTAGCGATCTAATCATTGATAAGTTAGAAAAAATTGTAGGCAAACACAACATAATCTCCGACATAGAGGGTGTTTATGCTTACTCGTTTGATTGTGCACACATACCATTTCCCAAAGAGCAGCCTATTGTAGTCATTTTCCCTGAAACGACAATACAAGTTAGCGAAATCGTAAAATTTGCAAACAAATACAAAATTCCAATTATCCCAAGAGGTGCTGGCACAAACCACGCTGGTGGTTGTTCACCTGTAAAAGGTGGTATTATCCTTCATTTTTCAAAAATGAACAAGATTATAAGCATTAATAATCAAGATTTGACCTGTAGAGTTCAACCAGGGGTAATTGTTGGAGATTTACAAAGAGAAACAGAAAAAACTGGATTATTTTTCCCACCCGACCCTTCAAACCTCGCAGTATCAACAATAGGTGGAGGTATTGCACTAAGTTCAGGTGGTCCAAGAGCATTTAAATACGGTACTTTCAAAGACTATGTAATAGACTTAGAAGTCGTTATGGCTGACGGTACTATTATTAAAACAGGAGCACCAACAGCAAAAAATGTTACTGGTTACAACCTTACACAACTAATAGTTGGTTCAGAGGGTACACTTGGCATCGTCACAGAAGCCGTTTTAAGGCTCATACCTTCTCCAGAGCATACAAATGTTATGCTAGTATATTTTGATAGCATTAGAGAGGCTGTTGATGCCGTTAGCTCAATTATAAACAATCATCTCACTCCATCTGTAATAGACTTATTAGACAAGAAAACAATTCAAACTATTGAAGCATTCAAACCAAACGGTCTAAAAACAGACAAAGAAGCCGTTTTATTAATAGAAGTTGATGGTGACAAAGCTTCTGTTCAGCACCAGATGGAAAAAATTGTATCGTTATGCACTCAAATGAACTCAAGCTATATAGATTGTCCTCGCGACGAAGAACAACGCAAAAGAATTTGGGTAGCTAGACGTTCAGCATTTGGAGCTTGTGCAAGACTTGCACCAAATGTTATAACAGAAGATGTTGTTGTACCTCGTTCCAAAATTGCAGAACTAGCAAAAGGTATTCAAGATATAAGTAAAAAATATGGTCTAATAACAATGATTATGGGACACATTGGAGATGGCAATATTCACCCAAACTTTGCTTTGGATTTACGTGATAGTCAACAAAAACGTAACTTTGAAAACGCAAAAACAGAATTGTTTAGATTGGCTATAAATCTCGGAGGAACTTTATCTGGAGAGCACGGTATTGGTTGTCAAAAAGCAAACTATTTGCCATATGCGTTAGACAAATATACACTAAAATTAATGATTGAAATTAAAAAAGTATTCGATCCCAATTACATACTTAATCCAAACAAAATGTTATAGACATCTAGGAGATTACAATGAGCAACTGTATTATATACTGCACAGTACCAAACGAGTTCAATGCAAATTTAATAGCATCATCTTTGGTAGAAGAAAACTTAGCAGCCTGCATAAATATTCTTCCATCAGTAACTTCTGTTTACAAATGGGACGGAATTGCACAAAACAACACTGAAATGCTGATGATGATTAAAACACGCGAAGAAAAATTTGAAGCTGTAGAAGCAAAAATTAAACAGTTGCATGAATACTCTCTTCCAGAAATTATTGCTGTACCTATAATAAAAGGCAGTGATGAATATCAAAACTGGATAATTGAAGAAACAAAATAATGCATAATCTTTCACTGGAAGAAGAAAAAGAATACAAAAGAACTTTCAAACGAATGGTAGAATTTATTCGTTCGCTTGGACTGACAGTTAATACAACTACAAAAGCAAGAGGCCATCAAGGATTCTTTTTAAAAGACAGAATAGATATTTCGACAGAATTACCTATTCAAAGAAAAATAGAAGTACTTATCCACGAATTTACGCACCATGTACATTACAAAATTGACCCAACCGTCTACAAAACACAAGGTGATTTATGTATACTTTTTCCAAATGCAGACATAAAAAGAATTGAAGAAGAATTACTTTGTGTCACGAGATTTATAACAAACAACAAGACTTCTAGTTCCCTATTGGCTCTAAGGGATAAGACTATTGGCGAAATAAAAGAATTGGATAAAAAAATCAAACTGGAATACCCTGACTTTAAGCGCTCTTATCCGCATAAAAAACTTGAAAAACAAATTAAGCAAACTGATGCAAAATACTTGCTAAAATACGATAGAGTTTCTGTAAAAGGTATATTTACGACTAAAACAAAATTATACACAATCTTAACTCTAGACACTGACTTCCCTCAACTCAGTGACTCAGCGAAAAACTACATTAAAATCAAATCTAAGCAACAAGTTTTAAAGCGTATATCATCAAGAACAAACAAGCTAAACAATTACTACAAACGACCAACTGAGTTATTTGCTAGATTTGTCGAAGCTTTATTTGTCGACACACAGAAAGTTTCGGAACTTGCTCCTCACGCTTATTTGGTGTTTTGCAAAGAATTATCAAACAACAAATATCTGGAACTAGCAGACTTAATAAATAACTTTTTTTAAAATATTAGCCCGCACTTGAACAAATATGTATAATAAAATTATGAAAAAGAATATAATGTGGCTAGCAGAATTAATGATTTGGGGATTGATACTATTTTCGACAATCTTTACTTTTGCTTTCATAAACCAAAAACAAATAAAAGATAAACATACATACTACGTCTTTTTTCAAGATGTAGATGGACTTATAAAAGGTTCTCCTGTCAAAATACAAGGATATCAAGTTGGATATATTTCAAATATTGCGTTAATGGGTGATGAGGCTTTTGTCACTTTTGTAATTAGCGACAAAACGTTTGAAATGCCAGAAAAACTAGCAGCATCAGTTGCATTTACAGGCATGGGTGGTTCAAAATCTTTAGAGCTATTTGTCCCACCACCAGATGCAAAAAATAAAAATTACATTTCTACCAAAGAACCAATGAGAATTAATGATTTTTATATTTATCAGAACCAAATTGCACGTCTACTGGTCACAATGACAGGCGATTTTATGAAAATGTTTAATAAAGAAACTGAAGAAAAAACAAAAGAGTTTATTAAAAATCCTGAAATATTAGAAACAGTAGAAGAAACTCTTGATGACATTCAAGAGACTGAAGTTAAAATTATAAACAAAATGGAGCAAAAATGAGCAATAATACATCAAATGTTATAGTTGTAAAACACCCATTATGCGAACATAACCTTAGTGTTATCAGAGATAAAGATATAAATTCTGATGGATTTAAAAATTCAATGAAACGTCTTGCTACAATATTAATTCTAGAAGCAGCAAAAGATTTGCCAATGAAAGAATACACTGTAACAACACCAATAACAGAATGTTTGGCAAATAAAATAAGTGATGAATACAAAATCATCTTTGCCCCAATACTAAGAGCAGGACTTGCAATATCTGATGTAGCTAGTGAAATTATTCCAGATGCAAGTATACAACATGTCGGTATGTACAGAGATGAAACCACTCTAGAACCAGTTTGGTATTACGACAAAACACCTGTAAAATATCAAGACCCTAAGCACGTAAAAGTATTTATACTAGACCCAATGTTAGCAACAGGAAACTCAGCTCACGCTGCAATAAGCTTGTTTCTCAAGAAAGGTATTCTCATTGAAAATCTTGTTTTTGTTTCAATTCTAGCAGCACCAAATGGCATAGAGCTTTTGACAAAAGACTTTCCCGATTTAAAAATCATTACAGCAAAAATAGACGAATGTCTGAACTCTCGAGGTTACATAGTCCCAGGTCTAGGTGATGCTGGAGATAGACTATTTAATACATTTGAGAAATAATATGTTCGAATTTTCACAAATAAACAATAAAAAAATATTAAAATCAGACTTTTTGTCTGATAAAAACGTTACGCACTTTTTTACGACAAGAGAAAGCGTTGTTACTCACAAAGAATTAGAAAAATATATAGACTTAGCAAAAACAAATCTAGAAGAAATAGCAACATTTCTAGATATACCTACAGAAAATATAATTTCTCCAACACAAACACACTCTTGTAATATAGAAATAGCTAAGAAAGGTAGAATTTACCAAAATACAGATGCATTAATCGTGTCAGATAATAATATTGCTATATTACTAAATTTTGCAGACTGTACGCCAGTAATACTCTATGACGAAAAGAATAATATTGGTGCTATTGCACATGCAGGATGGAGAGGCACTGCTGGCGCAATAGTACAAAAAACTATTAACAAAATGACTGATATTTACGGCACAAACCCCAACGATATAACAGCGATTATAGGGCCAGCTATATCAAAAAACAACTATGAAGTCAGTGAAGATGTATACAATGCAGTTAGTAGTACATTAAAAAAAGAATACACTGATTATTTTTCTTACAATAAGACTACAGACAAATACAATATAGACTTAAAAACAATAAACAAACATCAGCTAGAAGAATTAGGCGTAAAGCGAATTGACAAGTGTAATTATTGTACTTATGATTCGGTTGATGTATTCTTTTCATACAGGAAAGAAAATGGAATTACTGCCCGACACAGTGCAGTATTAAAGTTAGTATAAATTGAGGGGAGCTTAATATATGTCAGTAATAGACAAATTATCATCAATCAGCGATACACTAAGTGAAGTGTTCAAATTTGCGTCAGAAAACGTTGAAATCAAAGAAGACTTTGAAGAATATATCAAGACTATAGGCCTATACAACGCACAACAATCACAAATTAATGCTGTTATGGTTTCGTATGTGTTTGAAAGAGTATTCCATAAAGGTGCTGACACAGTATTTTCTATGTTCCTAAAAGAAAAAACTGACATAGATGCTCATACAAAAAAACTTATAGAAGCATTTCAAAATTCAATAGACTCAATATTTGAAGTAAAAAGTATACAAAAAACAGGCTTTGACATGCATAGTTTAGTAAATGAAAAAAAATATTTCGCTATGCCATTAGTTAAAATGAGTCACCTGAGAGGGATATACAAAGGTACGTACTTACTAGCCAGAATAGTACCGTTTGAAAATGAGTATTTCATAATTGAAATCAGAGAAACATTTTCTTCATTAGACAAGGATAGAGTTTTAAAATATGCAGTTGCAAAAATCATAGAACAACCAGAAAACTTGTACAAAGATAACCCTGAAAAGCTAAATGAAATTGAAGAAGAAATCAAAAACTTTTCAAAGAAATTCATTGAATGCTTCGGCACAGATGAAATTGTAACAACAAATGAATATGTAGATGGCCTAATTAGTGACTTTAACGACTATTACTTTGAATCTGATGCAAAAACACCAGAAGAAATCAAAGAATCGATAAAACCAATCGAAAACTATGCATACTTTAAAGTAGAAGAATTTAATAGTAGCTATGAAAACTACATTGAGTCATCAATGGCTGGTTTCTCAAGCCATAGTTCAAAATATGACGTTGGAGTAATATTTGACAAAGAACTTGGAATGTTCATTGTTCCATTTTATGGAACACTCTGCCATATCTTAGAAACAGATAATTACAAAGAAATTCAAGGATGGGCTGAATGCCTAAAAGCATTTATAGAAAATGATAAAATTTCAGCAACTCTTGTAAAACGCATTGCAAACAAATATCCCAAATTTGTTGACAGATTAAATGAGCTATATGAAAAAGAATTAACGCTTAATGAATATCTAGAAGAATATAAAGTAGATTACTTAAAAAACAAAATTTATTCACCAACAAGTGTGCTATACTCATCAAAAGCATTTGGTGATTTAATGGGATTTATCCCATCTGAAGCTGAAGTAAGAGCAAAAGAAATTCAGGCTACTCAAGGTACAATTGGCAGAAATGAGCCTTGCCCTTGCGGTAGTGGAAAAAAATACAAAAAATGTTGCGGAGCTATGGTATAATTAAAAAATCTTAGACAAACGGGGTATTTTGATGAAACACCTACTTTCAAAAGTTTCTTGTGAAACCATAAAAGAAAAAGAAAAAGCTCTAGCTGAACTTCAAAAAGTATGTTCACAGTGTAAGGCTTGTGAATTGCATAAGACAAGAACTTCTACAGTTTTTTCCGATGGTAGTGCTAGTGCAAAAATTATGCTTATTGGTGAAGCACCTGGGGCTGATGAAGACGCTACTGGCACACCATTTGTAGGACGAGCAGGACAATTACTAAATACCTTTTTAGCAGAAGCAGGTCTTGACAGACAAAAAGATATATACATCTGCAACACAATTAAATGCAGACCTCCACAAAATAGAGTACCATCCAATTTAGAAAAAACAGCGTGTCAATGTTATTTAGCAGGCCAAATATCAATTGTTAAACCTAAAATAATACTACTATGTGGAGCAACAGCAGCAAACTCTTTTATTGATGAAGATTTCAAAATATCACAGATTAGAGGAAAATGGCTAAATATATTCGACGATATTGAAGTTATGGCAATATTCCATCCATCATACTTATTGAGAAACCATTCATTAGAGCAAGGTAGTCCACGCTGGCTAATGAAAAAGGACTTAGAATGTATTAAAAATAAACTTAACGAATTAAAATAAAACGGATAAAATATCCGTTTTTTATTTTATTAATCAACAAACTCTTTTTTCAATTGTCTAAATTTATTAATTATAACAATCATGAATAAAACTGACATAGCTAAAAATGAAACAGCCAAACCTATCCAAAAGCCATTAAGTGACATTTTGTAATGATAAGCTAACAAAAAGCCAAATGGTAGACCAAATAACCAATAGCCAGCAATTAGAGTTACTGAAGCAATTTTTGTTAATTTCAAACCTTTTAATATTCCGCTCAAACTAACTTGCAAACCATCAAACATTAAATAATAAGCAGCTATGTGCAAAATAGGTATACCCAAAGCTAAAATCGCATTACTATCAGTAAATGCACTAAATATTTCTTTAGGAAACATCATTAAAGCAAGAGAACAAACACCCATAAAAATTACTGACATAAGTGTGCCAGTAATAGAATATTTCTTAATCTCTGAAAGTATGCCTGCCCCATTATAAAACCCAACTTTTATTGCAATAGCAGCAGAAATAGACATAGGAACCATGTATGCTGCGGAGGTAATAGTTACAGCAATATTGTGGGTAGCTGCAAGTATTCCAGCTTCTCTACCAACCAAAATAGTTATTAGATTAAAACCTAAAAACTCAAGTAATAGAGCTATGCCTATAGGATAACCTATTTTTAATAGTTGTTTAACTAAAGCTTTGTCAAAAGGATTTCGCAAACGTAGCATACCTATACAATATGCTAATAAAACAATCCCCATTAACGTTCTTACAATAAAAGCTGCTAAAGCTAGGCCAATTACTCCAAGTGCAGGTATAGGTCCAAAACCAAATACAAACACATAAGCAAATATAAAATTAAGCACCAATGCAACAATTAAAATCAAATTTGGAAAATTAACAATTTCATATGCCAATAAAAATTCTTTTAAACATTGATAGAGATACATACCAAACAATGAAAAAGCACATATAAAAATATATTCTTGTATCATAGGAACTAGATTAGCTTCAAACCCCATAATTGGAACCAATGGCACCATTAAAAGACAAATAAAACAAAAAATCACAGCCAAAATCATTGAATAATTCAAAACAGTGGCTAGAAATTTTTTTGTTGGTTTTCTATTGCCACGATAATTTGATAAAACAATTGATATTGCGGACATAAGACCAATACCAACCACAAGAATACAAAAAATAATTGAATTAGCAATACTAATCGCAGCAAGAGTATCTGTAGAATGTTTCGCTGCAATAAAAACATCAGTAGCACCAATCAAGACCTGCCCCAAATTCCCCACGATTAAAGGAATAGACAATGTAATAATTTCTGTAAAGTATTTCTTATAATTGTTTATTTTTTCAGCTATTTGTATCATCATATAAACATATCACAAGCAAGAAATTTGTGTAATGTTTAGTTGGGGGAGTTTTAATGCCTTTTGAATTCAAAAAAACCGAAATTGATGATGTTATTCTTGTTACACCCAAAATCTTCGGCGACAATAGAGGATTTTTTCTTGAATCATACAAAAAATCAGATTTTTTCAATAATGGTATATCCATAGAGTTTATACAAGATAATCACTCAAAATCAACAAAAGGTGTACTAAGAGGATTGCACTACCAAACAAACCCTAAAGCACAAGCAAAATTAGTACGTTGTTCCAAAGGCAAAATTTTTGATGTAGCAGTCGACATAAGAAAAACATCAAAAACATTTGGGAAATGGGTTGGAGAAATTCTTTCAGAAGAAAATAAAAGAATGTTATACATTCCGAAAGGCTTTGCTCACGGTTTTGTAGTACTAAGTAATGAAGCAGAACTGTTATACAAGGCATCTGATGAATATTCACCACAAAATGACAAAGGCATAAAATGGAATGACCCAGACATTAATATCAATTGGGGAATTGATTTTGAACCAATTATCAGCAAAAAAGATAGCAATCTACCATTTTTAAAAGACATAAAAGAGGAGAATTTGTTTTGAAAATATTAGTTACTGGCGGTGCCGGCTTTATTGGTAGTTGTTTCATAAGACAAACACTAAAAACATATCCTTATGACAAAATAATAAACCTCGATGCATTAACATATGCAGGCAATATTAGCAATTTAGACGATATAAAAGATAATAAAAATTACACATTTGTACACGGTAACATTTGCAATAAAAAACTAGTTACCGAATTAGTAAACGAAGTTGATGCAATAGTTAACTTTGCAGCAGAAAGCCACGTTGATCGTTCAATAACAGGACCAGAAATTTTTGTAGAAACCAATATTGCAGGAACGTTAAATCTATTACAAGTTGCAAAAGAAGCAAAAATAGATAGATATTTACAAATTTCTACCGATGAAGTTTATGGAACACTTGGCAAAGAAGGTTATTTTCTTGAAACAACACCTCTAGCACCAAATTCACCATATTCAGCATCAAAAGCCAGTGCAGATATGTTAGTTAGAGCATATTTTGAAACATATAAATTACCAACACTAATAACAAGATGTTCAAACAATTATGGTCCATATCAATACCCTGAAAAATTAATACCATTTTTTATTTCACAACTTTTAAAAAATGAAAAAGTTCCAGTTTACGGCGATGGTCTTAATGTAAGAGATTGGCTATATGTATATGACCACTGCAATGCAATCAATACAGTATTAAGAAAAGGTAGAGTTGGAGAAGTGTACAACATTGGTGGACACAACGAAAAAACCAACCTTGAAATCACCAAAATTATACTGAATGCTATGGGGAAAAACGAAAGCTCAATCAGATATGTTGAAGATAGATTAGGTCACGACAGAAGATATGCCATTAACAATAATAAAATCCAAACAGAACTAGGTTGGATGCCATCTGTAACATTTGAAGAAGGAATAAAAACAACAATAGACTGGTACTTGAATAATCAAGATTGGATTAAAGCAATTGAAAACAAAAAACAGGAGTCTAATTATGTGCGATGAATTTTTTGGAAAAGTTCTTGTAACAGGAGCAGATGGAATGCTTGGGCAAGATTTATGCCCAATGTTAGAAGATTGCGGATATGAGGTTATTGAAACAGATATAGACAACTTAGACATAACCAATGAAATCCAAGTAAATGGAGTACTTTCAGACGTAAAACCAGACTATCTTATACACTGTGCCGCATATACAAATGTTGATAAAGCAGAAGAGGAAAAAGAACTAGCTTACAAAATCAATGCTAAAGGCACTGAGTATATTGCAAAGGCGTGCGCAAAAAACAATATAACAATGGTCTATATATCTACTGATTATGTTTTTGATGGCAAAAGTAAAGAGCCATATGAAATAGATGATAAAACAAATCCTATCAATGAATATGGAAAAACAAAATTGGCTGGAGAATTAGCTGTAAAAAAATACTGTCCAAAACATTATATAGTAAGAACTAGTTGGCTGTACGGCCACCACGGCAAAAACTTTGTCGAAACTATGATTTCTCTAGCTGATAA
>JAZSES010000107.1:0-11519 GCA_045531805.1 Candidatus Limenecus sp.
TAATTAAAATAATTGGGGAAGATGAAGAGTCATGCCAGATAAACAATTACTGGATTTTAATATAATTGCAACAGACTGTATGATTGCATCAAATACAGACAGTGCAACAGTTATTGACCTCTTGGAAAAACTAAAAACAAAATACTCTGATATCGAACTGCTAGCAATATTTAATTATTTCTTAAAAATTGAGTACAACGCAGATGTCTTGTGTTGGCTCGTAAGAAATGTCGACAAATATAGAGATACAACATCTTTAGAGCAACTTACAAAGCTTCTTTTAATGAAAGATTACACACCCAACGCATCTTTCACAAAAGATTATTATACAAACGTAAGAGTACTGTGTGCAAAAGCAATATCAAACATAAAATCACATTCATCAGTACATGATTTAATGTATTGCCTAAACGATAAAAACGAAAACTACAAAGTGCGACTTAGTTGTGCTGACGCACTTGGCAGACTTGGCGACAAATATGCAGTTACATCATTAATGGATGTTGTTTCTGATGAAGAAGAAAAATCTGTTTATATTAGAGAATCAGCAGCAGTTGCTTTGGGCTTGATTGGAGATATGAGAGCAGTGGACTCACTTGTAAAAATAATTGAGTCGCAAAATGGAATCATGGATAAGTTTTCGTACTTAAAAGAAAAAGCAATTGAAGCATTATGCCGTCTTAACCCAAATAATGATAGAACATTTAATGCACTAAAAAAATCGTTACACGATGAAAATCCACAAGTTAGAATTAACACAATAGAAGCTCTTATGGATTACGAAACAGAAGAGGCGATATCCCTCATAAAAAGTATGCTATTTGATAAGGATGAAGAAGTACAAAGAAATGCAGTAATTGCAATGTACAATATTACCGACGAAAGTATACTAAAAGAGATTTTAGAAAAAAAAGAATACTCACAGACTTGCAAAGAAGAAGCACAGAATATACTAGAAGAAGAGTGTGACGAAAATGAATAGAAAAAAAGCAATCATACTTCTTTCTGGTGGATTAGATTCACTTGCATCTCTAGCGTTAGTTAATAACAACATCCAGATAGAACTAGCACTTACATTTGACTATGGACAGAAAGCCTTTGAAAAAGAATTGTTAGCATCAAAAAAAATTGCAGATTTTTACAAGATAAAACACAAAGTAATTACACTAGAATGGCTTAAAAACATTACGAACACTAGTTTAGTTTCAGAAAAACCCATCCCAGAACTCACAAAAGAAAATCTTTCAAATGAAATTGCAACAAAAGAAAGCATGAAAAATGTTTGGGTGCCAAACAGAAATGGCTTATTTATCAATATTGCAGCCGCCTTTTGTGATTCTAAGAAATATGATTATATTATTATTGGTGCAAATTCAGAAGAAGCAAAAACATTTTCTGACAATTCAAAAACATTTATTGAGTCAACGAATGAGACATTAAAGACTTCAACAAGCTATGTTATAAGAGTTCTTGCACCACTAATTGACTTAAACAAAGACGAAATCATTTCAAAAGCAATTGAATTAAATGCACCTTTGGAATATATAAATAGTTGTTACAACAATACAGAAAACCACTGCGGAAAATGTGAATCTTGTGCGAGACTAAAAAGCGCATTAGAAGAAAATAATCAGAACGAGTTAATAAAAAAATTATTTGGGGATTAATATGCAATCATTATTTATTGATAAAGAAATAAAATACATAGGTAGCCAGCTTGCGCCTCATTGGATATACAAAAATTTTCACTTACTAGGCGATGCCATTGTCGCCTTCACAGGAGAAATGGACGTTAAAATCACAGAGATGGTTGACATTGAAGACGTCATAAGTAATTCACCGATTTATAGCAAAAAAATGGTTAGTTTTATTATTGAGCAATTCGGTATAAGCTTATCAGAATGTGTTTTAAGACAACGTTTTTTAATTTGTATAATTATAGAAGAACTGAGAAAAATTGTTGGTGATAAATTCACTATAACAAGAAGCGGTGATGATATTTTTGTAACTATAAATGGTAAAGAGAAAAAATTATCTGTATCAATTGCAACAAAATCAACAACATCAGGACTAATTCATATCGGTCTAAACATAAATCCAGAAGGTGCACCAGTAGACGCTTGTGGATTAACAACAGATTTGGGTATTACAGAAGTTGAAGAATTTGCTAAAAAAGTTATGAAAAGATATATTGAAGAAAACAAAGAAATATACGAAGCAACTTGCAAAGTCAGAGGAGTATAAACAATGGCACGTACAAAAAATAAAAAAGTACAACAGACATTCTTACTTTTTATAGTTACATTTCTTGTTTCTCTAGTTGTTATTACATATTTTATAAAAAGTTTTTCACCAAATGTCGATGTTGAAATTGGAGGCGAAGCTGAAAATGTTGAACAAACAACTATCAATGATACTGATAGTGACGTAAAACAAGCTATTGATGACAGATTAAAATGGATTCAACTTGAAGATAATATGCCAACAACCGAAGATAAAAAGCAAAGCGAAGAGTACAACAATGAAGATGAAGCTGAAGAAGTAAAAGCAACAGAAAAAATAAAAAAATCAAAAAATGAAGAACTTGATGCAATAGAGCTGGACACTACAGCAAAACCACAAAAGTTAAAACCACCTGTGCCAGCACAACCACAAACAGCAACCCCACCCAAAATGTCAAAAGTTTATGTGGGCTCATACACGACTATAGAACAAGCTATACAAGCCCAAAACAAACTTATGAACACATCCACATCAGTGAGTCCATTTGTGAAAGAAGTAAACGGAGTATATGTACTCCAAGCTGGCTCATATGCAAACGCAAACAAAGCTGAAGAAATTTCCAGAGAAATAAATTCTCTTGGGTTTAGCGCAAGGGTAGTTAGAGAATAAAATTATTCAAAACAAAATAAAGAGAGTAGCAAAAACTCTCTTTATTTTTGTTTTTTTATGAATACACAATAACAAAAAGCGTAAATGACTTAAAGTAGTTAAAAATGCTTAATAAAAAAGAGTTGTAACCGTTGACAACGTAGTATGTTTAGGGTTTGATATACTTGTATCTCTATCGGGAGTACAGGTTTGTGCTGAATTCTGATTTCCGAAAAAGGTATGACGCACGGAGCGTCGTTGCAAACTCCGTAAAACAGGACAAAGGTGTGTTGCCTGACCTGATTCAATAATAATAAAATTTATATACAAGGAGAAATCATGCCAACAATTGCACAATTGGTAAGAAAAGAGCGTAAAAGCTTAAAAGATAAAACTAAATCACCAGCTCTTACAAACTGCCCTCAAAGACGTGGCGTTTGCACAAGAGTTTATACAACAACTCCGAAAAAACCTAACTCTGCATTGAGAAAAGTTGCAAGGGTTAGATTGACTAACGGATTTGAAGTTACATCATATATTCCAGGTATCGGTCACAACCTACAAGAACACAGTGTTGTTCTTATCAGAGGTGGTAGGGTTAAAGACCTTCCAGGTGTAAGATACCACATCGTTAGAGGCACATTGGATACTGCTGGTGTTGCAAACAGAGCTCAAAGCAGATCTAAATATGGTGCAAAAAAAGCTAAAGCTGGCAAAAAATAATAAGTGTTAGTTTTAATTACAGTAGACTAAAAGAAAAAGGAATATAAAGATGTCAAGAAGAAATAAACCGCCGAAAAGAGTACCGGCACCAGATGCTATCTACAACAGTGTAGATATTGCTAAATTCATCAACAGATTGATGAGACGTGGTAAAAAATCTATTGCTGAGAAAATTTTCTACTCAACAATGGAAAATATTAAAGCTAAAACAAAAGAAGATCCTATCGAAGTATTCAAAAAAGCTTTGACAAACACAACTCCACTATTAGAAGTTAAAGCTAGAAGAATCGGTGGTTCTACTTACCAAGTTCCTGTAGAAGTTAAACCAGACAGAGGTATGGGTATGGGTTCTACTTGGATGATTGAAGCTGCTAAGAAAAGACACGGCAAATCAATGATTGACAAATTGACTGCTGAACTTCTAGATGCTTCAAACGGACAAGGTGCAGCTTGCAAAAAACGTGAAGACACCCACAAAATGGCTGAAGCAAACAAAGCTTTTGCCCACTACAGATACTAATAAAATATCTAAAAAAAGAACCCTTTGGAAACAGAGGGTTCTTTTTTACGCTAATTAAAAGTAAAAAAACAATACAATAAAATTTATAAATAGCTTTTCAAATATTTTCCTGTATAAGATTCTCGACATTTTATTATTTCTTCAGGTGTACCAGAAAATATGATGTTTCCACCTGCGTTACCACCTTCAGGACCAAGGTCTATAATATGGTCTGCAATTTTAATTAAATCCATATTGTGTTCAATTATTAGTATTGTATTCCCTGCGTCAGCCAATTTATTGATAATTTTTATAAGCTTATCCAAGTCATACCAGTGTAGGCCTACGGACGGTTCGTCTAATAGGTATAATGTTTTTCCTGTCGCTTTTTTGTTTAGTTCGGAAGCTAATTTTATTCTTTGAGCTTCACCGCCTGAAAGCGTAGTTGCGCTTTGGCCTAGTTTTATGTAACCCAAGCCAACATCGTACAATGTTTTTAGGCGACTTTTGATTTTGGGTATATTTTCAAAAAATACATAAGCTTCTGCTACAGTCATGTTTAGGACATCTGAGATTGTTGCACCTTTGTATTTTACTTCTAATGTTTCTCTGTTATATCGTTCTCCCTTACAAACATCGCATTTTACATAGACATCTGACAAAAAGTTCATTTCTATTTTTAGCAAACCATCACCTTTACAAGCTTCGCATCGTCCGCCTTTGACATTAAAGCTGAAACGCCCAGCTTTGTACCCCCTTACTTTTGATTCGTTTGTCATTGCAAATAAATCCCTGATGTGAGTGAAAACATCAGTGTATGTTGCAGGGTTTGAACGAGGTGTTCGTCCTATTGGTGATTGGTCAATATCAATAATTTTATCTATATGTTCAAATCCTAAGATTTCATCAACACCTTGAGGTTTTGGTTTGTTTCCTCGTAGCTTATGTAGAGCATATTCTTGTATTAGTTCTTGCATTAACGTTGACTTCCCTGAGCCAGATACTCCTGTAAGTGCAACAATTTTACCTAAAGGTATATCTATATCAATATTTTTTAGGTTATTTAAATGTGCATTTTTTACGCGGAGAAATTCCCCATTACCTTTTCTTCTGTTTTCAGGTACAACAATTTTCTTGCTACCGCTAAGATATTGACCTGTTATAGAGTCTTTTTCTTTTTTTATTTCGTCTAATGTTCCTTTTGCAACAATTTTTCCACCGTGAACACCTGCTCTCGGTCCTATGTCGACAACGTAGTCTGCATTTTTCATTGTGTCTTCATCGTGCTCAACTACAATTAGAGTGTTTCCGAGGTTTCTTAGACGTAAAAGGGTTTTGATTAGCATGTCATTATCTCTTTGATGCAAACCAATTGATGGTTCGTCTAATACATATAGAACTCCTGATAATCCACTACCTATTTGAGTTGCAAGTCTAATTCTTTGAGCCTCTCCGCCTGAAAGTGTTAGTGACATTCTGCTTAGATTCAAATACCCAAGCCCAACATCTAGCAAGAATTTCAACCTGCCTCTAACCTCTTCTAATACTTGCTTTGCAATTTTCATTTGATAGTCATTTAGTTCTAAGAATAAGTCAGAGAAAAATTGGAAGCTCTCTGAGATTGGCATTTCACAAACTTCATGAATATTTTTGCCAGCAATTGTTACAGCCAGTATGTATGGTTTTAATCTGGCACCTTTGCAATCAGGGCAAGGTGTCATTTTCATATATTTTTGTATTTCTTCTCTCCAGTAATCACCATTTGATTCATTGTATCTTTTTTCTAAGAACGGTATTACACCTACAAATTTCATTTTTTGATTTTTGTATCTATGTGTACCAAATTCTTTTATTCTGAATGTTAAAATATCTTTTCCACCGTAGAGTATAATTTTTTGTTGCTCTTGGGTTAGTTCTTCAAATGGTTTATTCTTATCAATTCCGTAGTTTGAGCACACTGTTTCTAACAAATCTGTATAATAGGATGTCGTAGCTTTACTCCAAGGATAAATAGCACCATCTTTTATTGATTTCTTTTTGTCTGGTACAACTAGGTCAGCATCTACAACAAAGTCAGCACCAAGCCCTGAACATGTTGGACAAGCACCGTAAGGACTATTGAAGCTGAAACTTCTTGGTGCAAGTTCTTCAAAGCTTATGCCACATTTTGCACAAGCTAATTTTTCGGAGAAGATAAGTTCTTTATCACCGATAACGTCTATTTTTACTAGTCCATTTGCTTTTTGTAATGCAGTCTGTACGCTATCAGTTAATCTTGATTTAATACTTTCTTTTATAACTAATCTGTCTATTATTGCATCTATGTCATGTTTTTTTGTTTTTGCGAGTTTTATTTCATTTGGTTCTATTTCATCCAGATTGTAAATTTCTTCATCCACTTTAATTCTAATAAAGCCTTCTTGTTTTAATTCCTCTATTAGATTGTGGTATTCTCCTTTTTTACCTTGAATAACTGGAGCTATAACTTGAATTTTGGTGTTTTCGGGTAGTGTGAGAATTTTGTCTACAATTTCATCAATGCTTTGAGGTTTAATAACATCACCGCATTGAGGACAGTGTGGTATTCCAATTCTTGCGTATAATAATCTCAAGTAATCATATATTTCCGTTACAGTTCCTACTGTTGAACGAGGATTGTTTGAGGTCGATTTTTGGTCAATTGAAATTGCTGGAGATAATCCTTCTATGCTCTCCACATCAGGTTTATCCATTTGTCCTAAAAATTGGCGAGCGTATGTGGAAAGACTTTCTACATATCGACGTTGCCCTTCTGCAAAAATCGTATCAAAAGCAAGTGAACTTTTCCCAGAACCAGATACACCAGTAAATACAATTAGTTCATTTTTAGGTAGTTCTAAGTCAACATTTTTGAGATTGTGTTGATTTGCACCTTTTATTGTTATTTTATCGTTCATTAAGCTCTGTTCCTCAATGGATATTTTCCCCACTCAATATTATTTCATAACTAATATTCTTATTCAATTTTTGTAAAATTTGGTGAAAAATTTTATTACTTTATTTTAAATTGGGATTGTTTTTTATTTTTTTGGTACAATAAATCACGAGGTAAGTATGCAGATAGAATTTTTATATTCAAAAATACACAGAGCCACTGTTACAGATGCAAATTTGGAATACGTTGGATCTATTACAATAGATGAGGAGCTAATGGAAGCAGCAAAGCTTCTTGAAGGAATGAAAGTTGATATTCTTGATGTCAACAATGGCGAACGTTTCCAAACATATGTAATTAAAGGTAAGCGTGGAAATAGAGATATTTGTCTTAATGGTGCAGCTGCTAGGAAAGTTGCTGTCGGAGATAAAGTTATTATTGTTTCATATGCTATGATGACTTTAGAAGAAAAGGCAAAGTTTGAACCAGCAGTCATTATGGTTGATGATAAAAATAATATTGTAAAAAAATTATAAGAAACCGGCAAAAAATATTTTGTTCGGTTTTTATTTTATCCAAACAATGATAGAATGATAAAAAAACATAGGAATTCAACATTGCAAAATACAATAACTCACGAATTCATAACAAAGCCAGAGGCTACTTTCCCCGTTACGAAAAACACTGACAAAGTTCTTCTTCAATTTGTTGAGAAACGTTTAATAAAAATTTTTTCAGATGAAGTAAATTCGTCTAATTCAATATTCAGAAAAGTTAGTGAAAATGCAGTGCGTAAAATGGCATTATTTTTGTCTGGTAATGCCAAGAGAGCTTGCTCAATAGGTATTGCAGGTGAAACGGCTAGTGGAAAATCAACAATTGCGTTTGATATTATTAATACTATTCAGGCGTTTGCAGATGAATATTGCTTGTCTGATGTTATTACTAGAATAAATACAGATGATTATTATTATGACCGTTCTGAAATGGTAAAGGCTGCGGGTAGTTTTGCTGAATTTGCAAAAAATTACGACTTAGATGTTCCTGAAGCATTGGAACTTGAGTTGATGAAAAAACATATCAAACAACTGCTCTTTGGTGATACTGTTTATCTTCCAAAATATGATATGTCAGGTACTGCAATCCGTCGTGATAATGTTACAAAGGCTGTTCCTTCTAAAATCATAATTTCCGAAGGTCTTTTTACTCTAACTGAGAAAGTTGTGGATGCATTTGACTTTAAAATTTATGTAGATGTTACACCTAGTGTACAAAAAGACAGGTTTTATGAAAGAGCACAAGCACGAAATCTAGGTGATTCTGCTGACGAAGTTTACGAAAATGCATCATCAAAAGCTAAAATTTATATTCATCCTACAGCAATGAAAGCTGATATTATTCTTTCTGGTGAAGCTGATAGAAGTGCGTATAAAAAGTTTGTAAACAAGATATTATCATTGGTCGAAGAGTTGTATTCTCCCCAACATTCTGAGGAAGATATTTTACTTCCAAGATAGGCGATACTATGAAGCTTTGTTTGTTTCAAGGGACATTTAACCCTATCCATAATGCACATATACAAGTTTGTGATTTTGCAAGAAAACACTTTTTATTCGATAAAATTTTAGTAATTCCTGCTGCGCGTCCACCGCATAAGAATTTTGATGAAACTCATTCTGTTCATCGTTTGGAAATGGCAAAACTTGCAGTAAAGGATAGAGAGTATCTTGAGGTTTCAGATATTGAGTTTCAAAGAGAGGGCTTGTCTTACACCTATTTAACAATTAAAGAACTTTATTCAAAATATAAAATTGATGGAAAAATAAATTTTATTATTGGCACTGACGCATTCAAGAATATTGAAACTTGGTACGAATCTGATAAATTGAAAGAGTTGTTGAATTTTATACTCTTTGTGAGAGAAGATGATAATTCATTGAAAGCAGATGAAAAATGTTTGCAAATGCTCAGAGAAAAAGGCTATAATTACACTATAATGAAAATGCCTTTTATTGATATTTCGTCGACAGAGATTAGACACAATGTTAGTAATAGTATTCCAATAAAGACACTAGTACCGAGAGAAGTAGGAAAGTATATAGAGAAATATGGTTTATACAAAGATAAAATTTGATGATATAAAACTATGGTTAGAAGAAAATCTTAACGAGGAAAGATATATTCACACATTGGGTGTATCCGAAGCTTGTGTGGAGCTTGCCGAAATGTTTGGATTTGACAAAGAAAAAGCCATGTTGGCTGGTTTGTTGCATGATGCAGCAAAGTGTTTTTCTAACGACAAACTTTTAGATATTATCAAGAATGAAATTCCTGATGTTAATCAATGTGAACTTGTAAATTATAAGACTTTGCATGCTCCAGTGAGTGCGTATTTGGCAAAAACTCAATTTGGTGTTGAAGATAAAGATATCCTCAGTGCAATTCGTTGGCATACTCTTGGTAGAGTTGATATGACAGATTTTGAAAAAATTGTTTTTCTTGCTGACAAAATTGAAGCTAGGACTAGAGAAGCTCAGTTTCGCAATTTGTGTTTAGATTTACTTAAAACTGAAAATGGTTTAAATAAAGCTATGTATCAGTGTTTTGAGGCTACTATTAAGAGTCTTGTAGATAGAAAATTGGCAATTTGTCATATAACCATTGATGTTTATAATCAACTTTTAGAAAAGATTTCCTAGTCAAATTTTCATTTTATTTTGTTTTTATATATATAGTAATTAATCTAAAAATGAGATAAAATAAAACAATGGATAAGATTAAGGATTTGAAAGTATTAATCAAAGAAAAACAAGCTCCTGAAGAACCAGTCGTGCAGAGAGTTGATTCTTCAAATGCAACAAATCCTATACTTGGGCAAATTAAAAAAAATCTTGCACAATTCAAGAATAATGAATTATCCAAAAAGTTAGATATAAATGACCTTTTAAGATAATTTTCAATGTACTGTCTCAAAAACACTTTATTTTTAGATTTGACTAAAAATCAGAAAGCTTCGTTGTTTAGCTTTCTTCGGAGTTTTGTAAAAAAACATTCAGATAAAAATACTGCTGAAATATTGGATTTATTTATTGAGGATGAACAGTATTATTTTGAAGTTGAAAACCCTCATTTTGAATGGATTATTCCTTTTTTTGAGTCTGAAAAGTTTTTGAAAGAACTTGTTTTGGTCATTAGTGAAAACAAAAAACTTTTATACCAAAAGGAATTACAAAAGCCATTTGTTGAAAAGCAAAAACAATTGGCCAAGGAACAAAGAAAAAAAGCTTCTGAGTTTAAAATGTCTAAAGAATTGCCAACGAAAAAACAGTTATATTATTATGAAAAATTGTGTAAACAGTATCGAATTATTCAAAAAGATACATCGGAAATGTCTAGATTAGATTTAAAAAATATTATAGGAGAAATTCTTGATGAACACTCAAAACCTGCAGAAAAAGGATTTGATAGCAATATATACTAGTAATGGTTTTTCTTTTGATGAGGCGAATGCTGAAATTGACTTTGCGATTGAAATACTATGTGGAATTTCATCAAAAGACTTATTAATGGGGATTATGCCTGATAAAAATGATATTGAGTCTTTGTACAAAATTGTACAAAGACGAGTTTCTACAAGAGAACCAATTGCTCAGATTTTGGGAAATTCTTTCTTTATGGGGTATAAGTTTGAAGTGTCAAAAGATACATTAATTCCTAGACCAGAAACAGAGTTGCTAGTAAAAAAAGCTACTGAAATAATTAAAAATAATGATTTTAAACAAGTTCTTGATATAGGTACAGGTACAGGTTGTGTTGCGTGTATGATAGCTAAACAAACAAAAGCGCAAGTTTTGGGTGTTGATATTTCAAATGGTGCATTGAAAATTGCATTGAATAATGCAATGCATCTCGATTTAATGAATAGAGCATTGTTTAGAAAGTCTGACTTGTTTTCTAAAATTAGACCAGAAGAAAAATATGACATGATTGTGTCTAATCCCCCTTATATTCCATTGTCGCAGAAATGTAATCTTCAGATTGAAGTGCGAGATTTTGAGCCTGAGAACGCTTTATTTACATCTGATAAGTTTGGTATTGAATTTTATGAAAAAATTGTTACTCAAGCGAAAAATTATCTAAATGATGGAGGTTATATCCTTTTCGAACTTGGACGAGGGCAATCAAATTTGGTTAAAACCTTGTTTGAAGATAATGGTTTCATTGATGTTGAAATCTGGGCAGATGTTACAGGTATAGAACGAACAATCAGCGCTCATTTATAATTAACATCATTAAATTAAGAACATACAATTAACTTGTAAGACAAGATACATTATCAATATTTAACAGCAAAAAAAAAGCTCTAATTTAACATTAGAGCAATACTTTGAATAGGAAGGGAAGGTTAGGAAGTTAGGTAGGTTAGTTAAGTGTGTGAAAGTCTCGTCTTATTTAATGATTAATTTTATACAATGTGTTTATTTAATGTTCTTTTGAACTTTGCTTCATCTT
>JAZSES010000122.1:0-3008 GCA_045531805.1 Candidatus Limenecus sp.
CACTTTAGAAACTCTTGTTGCATCATAATTTTCATCATTGTCAAGACTATCTATTGCATCCATCAATTTCTTATTATCTATCATATGAAACCCTCCTATTATAAATTTTACCTATAATGTTTTTTCATTTCAATAAAATTTTCAAAAAATTATCTACTTTTTTTGATTATTTTACTTGACAAAAACAAATAATACATTTATAATAATACTTGCGTTATGGCGACGTAGCTCAGTTGGCTAGAGCATCCGGTTCATACCCGGCAGGTCGTAAGTTCGAATCTCACCGTCGCTACCAGACAAAAGTACGACCAAGGTCGTATATTTGACGGTAATCGTACCGTCGCTACCAAAATCCAGTAGAAATACTGGATTTTTATTTTTTTATAAAGTTTGAAAAAGGCTAATATATAGCCTTTTTTTGTTTTAGCATTTTTTATTCTTTCTCAAAATTTCTCGAACTTTTTTAGACTTTTCCCCCATTTACACAACCAAATTTCAAAAAAGTCCATTTTGGTTGTGCAAATCACCACCCCAAACGCCAAATTGGGGGAAACTTTCTTAGAGTAGCATTTCACGTTCTATAGATACTCAAAAATTATTAATAAAATAAAAAAGCACCTTCTATAGAAGATGCAATAAACTTTTTCAGTTTCTAACACACTAGAAACTCATAATGAGTTTCTGTGTGAAAAAGACTAGAATACAATTCTAGTCTTTTTTAATAAACAAATTGTAATTTGTTTATTACTTACTATATTTTCAGGTTTCATAACATTTGTTTGTAAAATTACTACTTTTTCCTTACTTAACGTATATCTTTATTTACGTCATAATTATAATTTTTTAAAATTAATTCTTTGGCTTTTGCATCTAAGTAATTACATAATTCATCTAAAAACATAAAATCTAATGGTTCTATTTTTTCGTACTTTTCATAAATATATCTCCAATTTATAAAAGCTTCTGAAATATTTTCAATTTTATCTTCAATATTTGTAAACTTCTTTAAACACATTTCATGATGCAAATTTGATTTAAAATCAATATTAGTTTTAGAATATAATTTGAATATTTTATGTCCATTTATTCCTTTTAAATCTTTAAAATCAATATTGTTTTCTAATAAAATTATTTTTAAATATATCTCGCACGCAAAAGATTTGTTCACTATAAAAGGAATTTGTTTGCTTATTATTTCCTTTCCACGTACTGTGACTAATGAGTCTCCATTAAGTTTTACTTGGAAATTATCTTTTAAATTATATTTACTAATCAAATCTTCTAATTTAATATTATTAAATGTTATTTGGCAATAATTTGTCCAATCACCTATTTCACTTGGTATAATTAACATTTCTTCAATAGGAACAGCATTTTTAAATTGTCTTGCTGTAGTATACATTAGTATTCTATTTTTTCCTTCCACACTTACATTATCCAAATGTGTAAAATTATTATTCATATTTTTCATAATTCTCCTTACAAATTACCATTTATCGCTTAAATTATATCATAAATTGCTGTAAAGTGCAAAAAATATCATTTCAAAGTGCAATTTTTGCACTTTGAAATTGAAAAAAATATATAATTATGGTATAATATATATATGGAGGTTTAATTATGGGCAAGAAACATGATTGGAAATTAGAACTATCTGAATATATAAAACAAGGTGAACCTAGCAAAATCGAAAAAACTAAGGATTGGGAAACTGCAATTGGATTGCAAGAAGTTGATGGATTAAAACCATCTAAATATTTAATAGAAACTGCAAAAGAACATATTGAGGGTCATATTGATATTAATGAAGTTAAAAATAGAATTCAGCAATATTATGAAGCTTTAGACAGCAGAATAAATGTAGAAGAAGAAAATTCAGAAGAAGCCGATAAGGTTGCTACTAGAATTACTGAAATATTAAGCGAAAGAACTTTTAACTTTTCAATAACAGAATTATTGAATATTCATAAAAGATTATTTACTGGAATAATTGAAAAAGCTGGTGAATTCAGAAATTATAATTTTACAAAAAAAGAATGGGTTTTAGATGGAGATACAGTAATATATTCATCTTTTGAAACAATACAAGCTAATTTAGAGTATGATTTTGAGCAAGAGAAAAATTTTTCATATAAAGATTTATCTTTAGAAGAATCAATAAAACATTTATCAAAGTTTACTTCTAATATCTGGCAAATACACCCTTTCTGCGAGGGTAATACAAGAACAACGGCAGTATTTCTTATAAAATATTTAAGAACATTTGGCTTTAATATTAATGATGACGTATTTTCTGAAAAATCTTGGTATTTTAGAAATTCATTAGTAAGAGCGAATTATAAAAATTTTGCTAAAAATATTTTTGAAGATACATCTTATTTAGAAAAATTCTTCTATAATTTATTAGCTAATACTAATTTTGAATTAAAAAATAGATATACTCATATTAATTATATACAAGAAGATAATAAAGAAATAAAACCAGAAAATTATACATTGGAAGAACAAGCAATAATTAATATCTTAAAAGAAAATTCAAAAGCTAAACAAGAAGAAATTGCACAACAAATTAGAAAATCATTGCGAACAGTAAAAAGTAGAATGATCGAAATGCAAGAAAAAGGCTTAATCGAAAGAAAGAATGGAAAAAGAGATGGTGAATGGATTATTAATATAAATATTTAATTCACCTCCCCAAAAGCATTAACAAAAGTTTTATTTTCGTTGATATATTAATAATATGTAACGTTCGTCGCTACCAAAATCCAGTAGAAATACTGGATTTTTATTTTTTTATAAAGTTTGAAAATGGCTGATATTTAGCCTTTTTTTGTTTTAGTATTTTTTAACATTTCTCAGAATTTCTTAAACTTTTTTAGACTTTTCCCCCATTTACACAACCAAATTTTAAAAAAGTCCATTTTGGTTGTGCAAATCACCACCCCAAACGCCAAATTGGGGGAAAACTTGTTAGAGTAATATTTCACGTTCTATAGATACTCAAAAAT
>JAZSES010000309.1:0-2299 GCA_045531805.1 Candidatus Limenecus sp.
ATAATTTGCCAGTTGATAGGTTCAATATGGTTTGTAGTAAGAAAATCGTTACATTTTCTAAAATGGTTACAACCAAAAAATCCATTATTAGCAGAATATGGAGATGGATGAGCTGCGTCCAAGATTAAATGTTTAGGGTTATTCAAAAGAGGTTTCTTTGCTTTAGCTGAATTACCCCACAATAAATATACTACGGGTTCATCTTTTTCATTTACAGCTTTGAGAATAGCATCTGTATACTGCTCCCAACCAAATCCCTGATGAGATTGAGGCGATTTAGCTCTTACAGTCAACACAGCATTTAACATTAAAACGCCCTGATTTGCCCAGGATTGCAAGTTTCCATGGGTAGGTATAGGATAACCGTACTCGGTTTGAATCTCTTTGTAAATGTTCTGTAACGAGCGTGGAATTGCAACACCATTTTGTACTGAAAATGATAAACCCATAGCCTGATTTGGACCATGATACGGGTCCTGTCCTAAAATCACACATTTTACATTTTCAAGTGGTGTTGATTCTAAGGCATTCATTACCATATTTGCAGGCGGGTATATTGTGTGTTCCGCATATTCTTTTTCTAAGAATGTTTTTAAGTTTTTGAAGTAATCTTTTTCTACTTCTGCTGCTAATGCTTCATTCCAGTTCATATTATTGTCTCCTTTATATTGGTTTTTTTGTTTGATTTCTTTGAGCGTTTAATCGTTCTCGTTGTTTTGTTGCAATATATCTTTCAATTACAGGTGTGTTATTGTCTGTTAAGCATCCAACAAGACAACGATTATTATTCATTGGTATCAAACGAACAACATGAGCGTCTACTTTGTATAAAGTGTCCACAATTTCTTTTCTTGTTGTACTGTAGTGACCGTCATACCAACTAATATTTACAGTATCGCCAGGTTGAATTTCTGAATCAGTATTTATAATGAAACCTATACCTGATACAGAAATATCTCTTACTAGAATATTTTTGATAGCTCTTGAATCCCCAATTCGAAGATAACCTTCAATTCCAAGGAAACAGCGATATTCAGAACGCTGACTAAATGGTTCTGTGTTATCTATAGCAATAAGAAGATGAGTTGTTTCACCTGATGGTAATGTTATCTTTGGTATTCTGACATTTTGCCATAAGTAAGGTTTGTCTTCAAATGTGGCTGAAACTTTACAAACAAAGCCGTCACCTTCAAAATTTACAACTTTTTCATCATAAATGATTTTGTCAAGTAAGACCATGGGTACATGTTTTAGTTTTTCAGCTAAAAGGTCTAAACATTTTTGGTCTTGTTCATTTGATGTTGTTATAATTGTTGTTGTGAAATTTAGGCTTGTTTTTGTATCTGTAACTTCTATGACTAATTCTGTGCCAAGTGCAAGTTCATTGATAAACAATTAAATTCCTCCATTCGTTACGTAGGTGTTATTATGCGTATTGAGCCAATACCCCATCTTGATAAATGAGTTGCATAATTGTTTCTTTTTGGTCTATAGTTGATATTTCCTACTTTTATGTACATACCTTTTGGTGTTATTGATGTTACAGTATCTTCGTATTCATATGAACCAAAAGGATTGTATACTTTTACTTTTGTGCCGACTTTAAAATCTGTATCAAATGCGTTTATTGGTAACACCTTTCCTTTCTGTAATTTTATGCATCATAAAGTCCATAATTATAAAACCATTCTTTGTTTATACCATCAACAGCTTTATCGTAAATGTATGTTTTCCATTCATCAAATTTAGATACTAATGTATCATAATTTTCACATTCGTAATCCATTTCTAAACCAAAATCATCTTTACCCCAAGCCATTATTCGTACAAAGCTGTCAGGATAGTTTGGTATATAGTATAAAAATAATGAAACTTGAATTGTATTACCATCAAAGCAAGGATACCAATCATCATTAACTTTGACATATTTATCTATCCGTTTTCTTATTATATCACTCATATGAACCTCTTATTTGTTACAAAAATTAGTGATTTGTTTTCTATTTTCAGGTGTATCAATCCAACCTAAATAGCGTCGTTCAAAGTTTTCAGGCAATTCTTCTATCGGAATAATTTTAACGCCATCTTTGATTGCCTGTTCTACAGCTGCAGCATCATCTTCGAAAACACATAGGCTGTCTATTTTGTTGATTTCTAACATACCTGTACCATTGAAATCAAAAATTGTGTAACCTTTGTTACATTCTTCTAAGCCCCAATCTTCAATTCGTTCTGCAATTTCATCTTCATTGCCGAATAATGTCATTAACTGTGTATATCGTTCATCACTTAAACCAAA
>JAZSES010000132.1:0-3752 GCA_045531805.1 Candidatus Limenecus sp.
GGTTCAGTAACAACAAAACTTGCGCTTGTTGATGAATCTGGTAAATTTGTTGATGGTTACATGCTTAGAACTGCTGGTAAGCCAGTTATTGCTGTTCAAACAGGAATGAAAGAATTGGCTAAAAAAGCATTATGTGAATACAATGTGCAAGGCGTTGGAACAACTGGTAGTGGACGTAATTTAGCAGGTGCATTAGTTGGTGCTGATGTAATAAAAAACGAAATTACTGCACACGCAGTTGCTGCTAGCACATATGTACCTGGTGTTCAAACTATTCTTGAAATTGGTGGACAGGATAGTAAAATAATTATCCTTAGAGATGGTATTGTTACAGATTTTGCTATGAATACTGTTTGTGCAGCTGGTACAGGTAGTTTTTTAGACCAGCAAGCAAACAGACTTAATGTTCCTATCGAAAAGTTTGGTGAAACTGCATTGAAATCAACAAACCCTGCTAGAATTGCTGGCAGATGTGGTGTTTTTGCAGAAAGCGATTTAATTCACAAACAACAATTAGGTTATCCTGTAGAGGATTTGCTTTATGGCTTGTGTCAGGCTCTAGTTAGAAATTATTTAAGTAATTTAGCGTTAGGTAAAGAATTATTACCAACAGTCACTTTCCAAGGCGGTGTTGCAACAAACTCTGGTATGGTAAAAGCTTTTGAAGAAGCTTTAAATACCAAAGTTGTTGTTCCTGATAACCATCAAACAATGGGTGCTATTGGTGCTGCATTGTTAGCTATGGAAAATCACCAATACACGCAAAATGAAACAAAATTCAAAGGTTGGGAAGTTGGAGAAATGAAGTTTAATTCAATCACAAACCAATGTACGGCTTGCTCAAATAACTGTGAAGTCATTACAATTGTTGAAGGTGAACTTCCAAATGAACAACCGAAAGAAATAAAAGATATACAAGGTAACATCATCGCTAGATGGGGTGGCACTTGTGGAAGATGGGATATTTCTTAATGTTTAAAAAGAGGTTTTGGTGACCTCTTTTTTTGTAACGATAAATTAATAAAATAACAAAAGAATTAAATTTTGGGTTTAATACGAATATGAAAATAAATTCCGTAAGATTGTATAACAATTTTGCGAGGGGACTGGGCCTACATTCTGAAAGGGATAAAATGCAGACCTCGCCAGTTTTTACTGCGGATAAATATTCTCTGAATACTGATATTGTATCATTTAAGAAAAATGATATTTCCAAAATTTATATAAATGACCTTAGAGAAATTCCGGACTTACCTTGTGGTTGTTGTGGTAAAAACATGTTGCAAAATAGCAGAGTTAATGACTTTTTTAACAGAAAAATATATTTCCCTGCCAGTATTGCTCTAAAAGAAATAAAAAAAGAAAATTATTATAAAGAAAGCAAAGCCTCAAAAGAAATGCAAGATGCATATGCGTATTTAAAAGACTATGCAGCAAAGTCTCCAAAACTAACAATGACAGATATTCTTGCAAAAAGAAATGTTAAAGATTACAGAAAAAAACAACCTGTTCAAACAAGTGAAGCTTTTGATGAATTTCGTGAGTTAACAAAGTTAATCGCACACAACTCTAAGTACATGGTCGATGAGATAACAAAGCTTAATCCTGATTTTCATAAAATTGAGAAAAGAATTTTTAAAGAACTTCAAAGATTAGCGCATACATATCCTGATGAAACATTCTATGACATTTTAAATAAGCCTGATATAAACAGATACTATTTAAAAAATCTAGAACAAAAACAGTTAATGATACTGAATCAGGTCAAGGCTGTATCAAAAGATATTGACCCAAAAATAAAAAAAACAATAACAAAACTAACAAATAGAGCGATAAAAGTATTTAAGGAAGAAAGCCCCTCTATATTGCACAAAAGAGGACGCGTTATAGCTGAGTTTAATAATGCTTTGAATCCGTATAAAGATAAACCTGAAATTCAAAAAATATTGCAAATTATTTCTTGCCTACCAGATTCAAAAACTGATGTTGATGCTTTTATGATAAAGGGTTCGCAAAAAAATTCTAATGCTATTGTTGAAATTTTAGTAAACAGACAACGTAATACATTTGAACATGTAAAACCCCATAACAGAATAAATGACAAAGGTCCAAACAGTATTTACAATTATATTGGACTTTGTGGTAAATGTAATGGTGAACGACAACGTACTGAATATGATATTTTTCTAAAATCACATCCTGAGATGGCAGAAAACGAACAACATCAGATTGATAAAATTATAAATTACATAAACAAAGGAATTCTCACGGGATATGATGAATACCCAAGAGAAATTCAAAAGGCCTTAATTATCGAATCTAAAGGCGGGATAAACATTAATATTAACGAATTAGACCTAATTAAGGCAAAAACAAATAGAAAAAAACGACAAGATGATTATGTCGCGCACAAAAAAGCTGGTGGTAAGCTTGCTAAGATATACAAGTTTGGAAAGGGAGTTTTTTATAAGCAGGTAACTGCACCAAAAAACAAAACACAACATGATTAAACCAATATCCACAAATATTTTTATATATAACAAAAACAAGAGCACTAGCAGAATCTCAAATAGCTCAATACAGAGTAACTCACAATTGTTGAGCTGCGATACTGTTTCATTTCGAGCGAGAAAACCCAAAGTTGTGACTGACTTGAGGAAAATTCCTGGCGTAACTTGTGCTTGTTGTGGTGATGAAACGATTTTGAATGGAGAAATTGATAAATTTCTAAACAAGGAAATTTTTTATCCTGCGGATGAGGCTCTTAATATTTTAAAGAAAGGTGGATATTTCAGAAGTAAGAATACACCCAAAGAGGATATGGAAGCATATAATCTTTGTAAGTTGTATGCGATTCTTGTCCCTAATGAACCCTTATCAATGGTTTTAGAAAAAGCTCCAATAAGAGCTTTAGTTCAAACTCAATCAAGTAAGGTTAAAAAATCAATATTTAAAATACAAGAGATGACCAAGCACCTTTATCATGACTCTGCATTTATGGTTGATGCTCTTGAAAAATTTAGTCCACAAATGCATGCAACTGAAAAAGAAGTTTTTGAAATTTTAAAGAAAGAGTCACAAAGAAGTCCTCAAAAAACTTTTACTGAGATTTTGAGCAATCCTCGGGTAAGAGATTATCATCTTAAACAATTGGAGAAAGAACAAAAAGAAGTATTCAAAGATGTTGAATATATTGCATCTAAAATGTCACCAATGTCATTAAAAATTGTGCTTAGAACAATTGTCAAATCAAAAGCTATCTTTGATAGCCCTAACTCAAAGGTGGTAAACAAAAGAAGCACTGTAATTGAAGCATTTAAACAATTGCAATCAGCAATTCCTGAAGAAGAATTATATCAGCAGATCATGTCAAGAATATATGAGCTACCAAGTTCTAGAAATAATGCAAGTTCTTTCATTATTAAATATTCGTCTCATACTCCAAATGAAATTGCAGAACAAATTTTAAGAGGTTCTGAAAGTACACACGAACACGTCAAGCCCAAAAGACGCATTGATGACAATGGTGAAAATTCAAATTCAAACTATATAGTTCTTTGTAGAAACTGTAATAGTGAACGAGGGCAGATACCTTATGGCGATTTTGTTAAAATACATCCTCAGATGCCAGAAAATATGCAGAAATATATTGATATAGTTATAAACTCAATCAATATTGGTCAACTTTGGGGCTTTGACCAGTACCCTTGGCAAATAAAAAGTGCTGTTGAAAAAGAATCTGATGGGAAAAT
>JAZSES010000388.1:0-4283 GCA_045531805.1 Candidatus Limenecus sp.
CCACTTCTTAATCGATTAATTGCATCATTAATAGCATTTTTACATTCTTTAGATAAATTATTATTTTCAATTATTTTTTTATATTCAACTGAATTTTTAAAAGCATTTTGCAAAACATCACCAACTGCTTTTCCATTATCTTTATTAAATAATCCAACGTCAGTTGCCAATAAATGCATGATTCTCGGTTTATCTTGGTTACCAACAAATCTATGGGCAAAATTTAGATTATCAACAACGCCAGAACTTAAAAAACCATTAAGTTTGTCATTTAGAGTATTTGCAAAATTATCATAATGTTCTCCATCAGCATTTTGACCATACAATGCTGGCAATGACGAATAAAAATATGAATAATCACTCATTGTAGTAAAATTCGTTTTCTCAATAAATTCAGGCAACTGCCAATCAGTAAGCTCACCTATAGCATATCTTCTTGGATTATAGTCCAATGTCGCTTTATTAAATTTATTCCAAAAGCTTAAAGTACTATCTTTGTTTTTATCATAATTAAATTTACCAGCATCTTGATTTTCCCAATCACCAACGTCTTTTGCTGCATCGATACGCCAGTCCAAACCAGCTTCAAGTCTATCAACAATTAATTTTGCAACATTTATAGTATCTGAATTAAGATATTCGATTCTATCAACCAAATTTTCAACAAACAAATATTCAGTATGTTCAGGAACAGTATACAAGCCATTTTTAAGCTTCGAAATCAAAGCTCTAGCCGTATCTTCTGGAGAAGCCTCAAACTGCAAATTCAAACTATTCAAATCAACACTATGTAACTCATTCAAATCATAATCAAGCATTTCTGAGTTATCATATTGATAAATCTTTGGTGTTAAAGAACTTATAATCAAGAACTTTGCAATATCAGCAGAAATCAAAGAATAGATTTCTCTACCTTCTTTGGTTAATTCATTCCCATCTAAAATTTTCTTTCCTGATTTATTTTCTATTTTACGCAAGATTTCCAAAGCACGATCTGTCATTTGATTTGCAATCAATTTGTCAGTTTCTTTGTATAAAGCTCTATATTCTTCAGGAATTTGATTATAATAGTCATCACCCATTTTATACATCTGATATCTATCCAAACCGACAGTATCTTCACTTACTGACATATTTTTAATAAAAGGATACGCAAACACACTTAACAAGTCTGGCGAAAACTCAATTGCATCAAATGGATATGACATCAAACCATCAGTAACACTTTCGGGCATTTTGACAGATTTCAACGAATACTTTCTATCACCAGTAAAAGCACTAACAGAAAGCATATTATCTAACGGAGATAATCCATTTTTATCTTTTTCATATATAGAAGCAGCGTCCTTATATAATTTTCCTTCACTTATAAGAGTATCGATCGCAGTTTTAAATGCATCAAACTTCGCATCTTTGGAGTATGCAATTTTTTTACCTAATTCTTTTGCCGTATATTCAATCAATAAGTTGGCAGTAGTACCAGTCCAATATTTACCAACTTGAATAGTATCATCCTGAACCTGATATTGTGCAGCTATGACCTTTTCTTTTTCAGATGAAGAAGCTTTCATTTCTTTCAACGAATATTCTGGTAGTACAAATCTTTTCTTAGAAATATCGTTATTACCAACCCAAAGAGAAACACCACCGTCTCTATTTGAGTTAACTAAACTAAAATGTTTCCATTGTGTAAGACAATCTTTGAATTTTGATTCTTTATCAAATGATTTATTTTCAGAATATTTAGCATAATTATCTATGACTTCTTTGGGTGTAACTTTAAAATGCAGAGGCTGTACAGAATCTTTTGAACTAGCTATAGAATATCTATCCTCGGCTTCCTTATTTGCATAAACATCAAAAATCAAATTATTATTCATCTGTTCTTCAGAAGCCAATCTATCATCAAAAAGCTGAATATATGTAGGTTTTGCTGGATTATATTTAACTTTTTCAATCTTTGCTTCTCTATAGCCATCTTCAGTTTTAGCGTAAGTGATTTTATATGGTGCATTTACCAATTTAATATGACTGTGTTTGTTAACATCATCATTTTTTGAAAACACACCAAAACGAATAGGTACATTTTCTAAATCTTTTGTTTCAAACATATGTACAAATGGGCTATCTGCACCCCAATTACAGATGTCTTTTATATGGATACCTTCCATACCTTCGTTAACAAAAGCACCATCTGCAGTCCAACTCATGCCATTTTTGTACAACTCAATCATAAGATTTCTAAAATCTTTAAAATCACCTAAATTGTTTGTAATTTGATATGGATTTGTTGTCCAATAACCATGACTAGATTTATTATCCTGACCAAATATTGGTGTACCCAAAACATTACGAACACCAAAATCAGCTAGTTCTTTAACTTTTTCTGTAAAAGATTTCAGTGTACCACCCAACATATTAAAATGGTTTCGTTTTGCAGCAGTAGGATTATCAATATTAAAAGAATCAACCATTACATGCATCATTTGTCTAGGTCTGGTCGAATTTGGACTATTTACAGGAATTGCAAGAGTATAAAAATCTTCCTTATCATTGATTTTTCTACTAACCTTTTGCCCTTTATCAGTGTACTCCTCATCACCGTACTTAAATCTATATGCCAAATAATTATTATCGTCTAATTTGTATTCGTCAGCATTAACCAAACAACTATTAAACCCCTGAGGCATGTACCTAAAACCAGCGTCTTGTACATATTGTAAATTACCATTATTATCTTTTGCAAAAATAGCAAGCTCTAATTTCACATCTTTAGGTGTATTAGGTAAATTAAACGCATAAAATTTATTACCCTTGCTATCTCTCGTTAATACATGCCCTGAAAAAGACGGTGAAGAAATGTTTTTTTTCTTCTTTAGTGGACTTGAAACATACACATTACCCACAGAATTCACGCCATTAATCACAATATTACCTCTTTACACACTGACTACAAATAATAAGTTGCAACATAAAAAATTTTGCTAGCTCAACATTGAATTTTTCAAAGATTGTTACAATAAGTAAAAAACAGAAAAACAGAGATTAGAAAAGTCCCTTTTTGGCTAGTATTATTGCAATTGCTCCTGTAAAAGTTAAAGAGAATAATAATATAGCCAAAAACGCATGATGCATATGCGCCATTGGTACATCTACGTTCATACCCCAAAAGCTAGAAACCATAGTTGGTATAGCAAGTATAATTGTTACCGAAGTCAAAAATTTCATGACAATGTTTAGGTTATTCGAAATAATAGATGCAAACGCTTCCATCATACTCTCCAAGATATTTCTATGCATTTCTACCATCTCAACAGCCTGTTTGTTTTCAATAATAACATCATCCATCAAGTCTTCAATTTCTTCATTGTATGCCATAAAATTTGAAAAACCTGGAAACTTTTGAAATCTACTTAATTTTTCTAGAACTCTTCCATTATCTTTCAATGCAGTAGTGAAGTATACGAGTGATTTTTGCACATCCAAGAGCTGAAACAACGCACGATTTTTCATTGTACGACGTAATTCATCCTCAATTCTATCAGTATGTCTATTGATGTGCTCAAGATATCTCAAATAGAATTTTGTAGAACGAAAAAGAATTTGAAACAAAAATCTAGTTCTATCAGCAGTATTGAACAATTTAGCGGTATCTTGATTAAAAAATGAAATAATTCTATTTTCCTTCAAAGATACTGTTACAATGTTATTTGGAGTCATAATAATACCCAAAGGAAGAGTGTCAAAACTATTTTCATCCTCCATCATTGGAATATTAGTGATGATTAGCAACTTGTCGTCATCAAGCTCAATACGAGATCTTTCTTCAGAGTCAAGAGAATCTCTTAAGAAATCGACATCAATATTGAGAGCAGATGCAACATCTTTAATCTCATCAGCAGTAGGCTTCACTAAATTAAACCAAGAACCATTTTCAAACTCATTGATTGTAAGTTCTTTTAAGGTTTTGTCTTCTAAGGTTTTGAAAATTTGAAGCATACTACCCGCCAATCACTTTTAACTTCTACAAGAATTATTATACAACAAGCATGTAAAATTAATACACACAGAGATAGAAGATTGTCCGAGAAAAATTCGTGATAAGAAGAACTCTGTTTAAAAGTTGCCTGTGGCAAGTTTTAAATAGAGACTCTGCCGAAACAAAGGTGACTAAATGTCACGTTTGTTGAGAGGTCAAAGCAAAAACGAAGTTTTTGTGTGTCGTATAAAATATATGTGAACGAATTTTTGACAAAGTGAACCATTGAGTCGCAGACGAAATG
>JAZSES010000407.1:0-1574 GCA_045531805.1 Candidatus Limenecus sp.
GCATGCGGTTTTTATTTTAATATGTATCTCTACAAATGAATCGTGTTACTCATTACAAAATAAATAGGAGAGTGACATTATGAAAATACTAATATTTACAATCAACAATAATCGTTACGGTTTAGACATTTCATACATACACGAAGCTATTAGACGTCAAAAAATTACACCGCTTGCTAAAGCTGGCGTATATGTAGCTGGTATGACAGAAGTAAGAGGTAACATCTACACTTGCGTAGACCTAAGTGGTGTTCTTTTCGATAGACAAAGTAACTGGTCTGAACAACAAATCTTCTTACTAACAAGTAATAATGATAAATTAGTAGCATTCATTGTTGATAATGCTGAAAATGTAATAGAAATAAACGAAGATGATATTTCAAAATCAGCATTACCTCTAATAGCTACAAAGAATAACACGATTCAAGGTATATTTCGTCATAATGATGATTTAATATCAATATTAGACGCTAATGTTCTAATAAAAACATTCGTATAAGGAGGCTCATTATGGACATAGGTAGTGGCTCTGGTTATCCAGACAGTGCCTTATCAAATTTTGCACCACATCCATTTGTGATTGATGGTATACAATGCAATTCAATGGAAGGTTTTTTACAAAGCTTAAAATTCAAAGAACCTGAAATGCAGAAGGAAGTATGTTTACTTATTGGTAAAGCTGCAAAATTTAGAGGCAAAAAGAAAAAATGGTACAGAACACAAACTCTCTACTGGCAAGGTGTCGAATATAAGAGAGACAGTAAAGAGTACCAGGATTTACTCGATAGAGCATTTGACTGCTTATCTGAAAACACAAGTTTCCAGAAAGCATTACTAGCTACAGGAAATGCAACACTTACGCATTCCATAGGCAAAACAAAAATATCAGAAACAGTATTAACACGCTCAGAATTTTGCGGCAGATTAACTGCAATTCGAGCTAGATTAAAAGCAACATCTTAATTGGAGGATATAACACAGTGGTAAATCTGAAAAACATCACAATTCATTCTGAACAGACATACACATTCATGCCACCAAGTGTAGCACACATGATTGGTTATGCTCTCAATAACAATGGTATTAGTAACTGGGAACTCCATATGGCACACAGTGCCAAGAAAAAGGGTATCATTCCAGCAAACATTGAAATACCAAAAGTTCCATTGCATCAAAATGAACCAAATGGTAAATATGTACTTAGAAACAAAGAATGGGTATTAGTTTCCAATCTTGATTCTAAGGAACTGACAGCATTATTCGAAGACATCATATCTGATGATGACATTTCAAAACAATATCTAAAGTCTTGTGGTCAGGAAAATCTTGACCAATATTAGTACAAAAATAAAGCTCATCGTGGTTAATACCGCGGTGAGCTTTATTTTTATTGACATTTTCCATATATGGATGTACAATATAATCAAATACTACACATGAAAAGAGGTTGATTATATGGGTTTAACATATCGTGATTATATGTACAAATCAAAAATGGAAACAAGAGAATGGATTGAAAATGCTATATATGAGCCTGACCATAAATTTCTAAATGCAATAACCAACAATTCCGA
>JAZSES010000166.1:0-3561 GCA_045531805.1 Candidatus Limenecus sp.
TTCATCCTCTAACATCTTCATGTAATCTTCACCACAAGTAAGAAGTGTACTTGTTACAGCAATATCCAAACGACGTTTAGCCTCTGACTTACGCTTTTCATTTAATTCTGTTAAATTCTTCTGATATTCAACATCAATCTCATCAGACAGAGTCACTTCAACACTACGAAGCTGAGCTTCATGAGACTTAGCATTCTTATCAAGATAAGTACGTCTAGCTGCAGCTGCTGCAGATTCCTGAATCTGAGCTAACTCAGCATCCCAAGTCTTCTGCATTTCAGTTCTACGCTTATCTACTTCAGCTTCCATTTCGCTACGCTTAATAGACGCCTGTTCAACAATAGCCTGCTTCATCTTGAAATAAGGATTTGTTGCATCATCAAGGTCAACTGCCTTTGCAATCTCATCGCACTGACCAGTCAAAAGGTCCATATAACGATTTCTTGCAAGGAACAAGTTGTGCTGATGTAACTGTCTCAGCTCTGCATTTGCATTCTTAATGAGCTGTGTAACATAACCATTCAACCATCCATCCTGTCTGTTTTCAGGAATCGGTACAAAACCATTAGTCTTAATGTACTGTACATCAAAAGGCTGAGGTGTAATCTGTAAATCAAGGTCACCTGCATGGAATAATCTCTCACATGCTGCTGTGATTTCAGCATCAGTAATCTCTTCAATTGTATCCTGAACCTGAGTAACCTCTTCTTCAGCACTGTATTCACTCATTACATAACCACAAGAAGGACAAGGCTGACCAATATACATCATAGAATGACACTGAGGACACTCAACCATATCAGATTCATAATCTGACTGGAAATACTCCGTATTAGAAGTATCATACTGCTGAGGCTCCTCATACTGAGGGTCAACATACTGCTGTGTAACATCGTATTGAGGGTCTACATATTGCTGAGACTCATCATACTGTTCAGTTGCAGTATCAGCATCATCATACTGAGAATCATTATCATACTGCTGCTCATCATAAAGCTGAGCATCTTCCTGATAATCTTCATCGTACTGTTCTTCATAACTTTCTTCCATGGTTGCTTCTTCGTAACCAGTCACCTGAGATGCAAAACCTTCAGTTGCTTCATCAATTTCAGCACCTGTTGCTTCATTCTCCTGCTCACGAATTTCAGCAGCTTCGGCTTCTCTTGCATCAAGTTCAGCCTGAACCTGTTCAGCTAAAGCTTCCTCAGATGCTACATACTCCTTTGCTAAACGCTCAACTTCATCGAGAGCATCAACAATAGAAACACGGTTCTTTACAATATCTTTCAACCAATTGAAATTTACTCTTGCTCCCTTAATTTCCTGGAAGTCCATGTTACCATTACCATCTACGTAAACGTAGGTTGGAATGAAACTACTAAACTTGTTCTCATCAGCAAGGAATGAAAACTCATCCAAGACCTGAATAGTTGAAACAGTAGGAATAATAACAAACTTTCCTGCTTCAATACCTTCTTCTGACACATGAGCCTTAATACTACCGTTAGAAATACATTCGATAAACTGTCCCTTATTAGGGTCAGCTACCATATGCTTATTAAGACCACCAATATCGGCTACATCCAATGTAACCACTACATAACACATTCTACCATCTGAATTTTTAGATGGTAAATGGAACACATCATTTGTTCTGATAATGTCCAATGATGCAGCAGGAACAGATTCTGAAAGCACTGTACCAAGTGATTCACTTGGTTTAGCCATCTGTTGCTGCTGGTCAGCATAACGCTTTCTATCGCCATGCTTAGCTTTACGCTCTTCTTTGTTCTTCTTTCCGAATGCCATACTTACAACCTTTCCTTTCTACATTTTACGTATGTGCTGCTACTCTAATATAAGCACTTGATTCGAGCATATCTTTATGTTCCCAAGCCATATCACCCATAACTTCAACACCGACAATTTTAACATCAGGATTTTCGTTAATGAAACGGGCTACTGGCGTTGTAACCTCTTCAGTCAATTTAGTGGTAACAATACGAGCACCACCAGAGTTAGAATCAGTATCCATGTTATCTTTTACAAGATAATCAACTACTTTCTTGTCTACACGAAGTTCGATACCATGCTTACTTGATACTTCTCTCATAAGCTTCAATATCTTATTCTGAACAATCTTTCGCTGTGTTGCTTCTGACAACGGCTGGAAAGGAATAATTGCATCAATACGTCCTAACAATTCAGGAGGGAATTTATTATCACCTTGAGTCTGAGAAATAGACTGTCTAATCAGCTTATTATAACGCTTCATAGCTGCACCATCACCTGTGTCAGATGAGTTATACTGTGAAATTGTTTTATAAATTTCAGAACCAGCATTTGTTGTAAGGATAACATAGCAGTTAGTAAAAGCAACCTGCTTGCCATTTTCATCTGAAAGTCTGCCATCATCCAAAATCTGAAGTAACAATCTTGTAACTTCGGCACAGGCTTTTTCAATTTCGTCCAACAATAATACTGAATATGGACGTTCCCAAATACGTGCTGTAATCTCTGAACGAAAACGTTCCATAGATTCCTTATTTGCGTATTCAGTCATATCGAAACGAATCAAATTCTTATTGTTCGTCTGATTTTCATCACCGCTACCATCTCGTCCATTACCGAACAAGATAGATGCAAGTTGTTTTGTCATTTCTGTCTTACCAACACCAGTTGAACCTGTAAACAGGAACGAAGCCATTGGTTTCGACTTATCATTCAAATCTGCTACTGCTATCTGAAGTCTATCACTAATAAGCGATGTTGCTAATTCCTGTGCATATACATGTGCATCAAGATTCTTCTTAATAGAACCTGCATCTACACGAAAAGCAATATTAACACCTTCAGATTCATAAATAACATCACCTAACAATTTCTTATCAAGAGGTCTACCAGTTGCTCTATGCCAACCTACCATTGCGTCCAATACACGAATGGACTTACGAGGCTGCGCACTCGACGGAACATAACGATTTGTGTTTTCGTAAATCGCCTCATAGATACTATCATTATAAAACTGAGTATCTACACCATAACGCTTAGCCATACCCTTCAAAATACCAATTGTCATAGCCTTATCAGGCTGTGGTATATTGATACGCTGAAGACGTTCTACTAATGGCTGATTAGGTGCAATAAATTTACGGAACTCTTCATAAGTTGTAGCAGCAATAACTTTAATACCACGGGTACCAGAGTCAGCCAATAAAGGCTTCAATGCTTCTACCGCTGCTGGTGACAACTGTACAATCTGATGAAACTCATCAATAAACAATCCAACTTCTTTATTTAACTTCTCCTTAATGACACGCACTTCATTGAAAAGTTCAATCAATATATTACCAAGCGTACTTGCATCATAATCTGCAATCATTTTAGAAAGATTTACTTCCATATATGTACGCTTAGTATCTTTTGTCATCATACCTTGAACCAAAGCTGTATTATGTGTTACAATATGTTCTTTACCAGCCTGGAACAAATGAGACTCAGCTTCTACATAGATACATGTCATTTCGGTTTCATAATGTAAATCTTCTACACTAGATACCG
>JAZSES010000160.1:0-13220 GCA_045531805.1 Candidatus Limenecus sp.
AGACATCTCTTCGTTTTTTCTATAATCATAGCCACCTATCTGTGACAATTTAGTTAACACCCACGAAATACCAGCCAAACTCATGTTTTTCTCTTTCAAAACATTTGCAGCTTCAAAAAACACAGATTGTTCCATTCGAACATCTGGATTATTATTCAAATATTTAACTTCTTCCATCAGCACTGTCTCAATACTATCAATATATTTTTCAACATTGTCACCGTACTGTTTATATAATTGATACCTAAATTTTCGAATATCATTCAAACGTTTTGTCAAATTCACATTTTTATCTGTACTAGTACCGTCTGGAGCACCTATTTTCTGAGTTGTACTTTCTGAAACTTCTGTTTTCGGAGTTGCGCCTTCTTCAACTTGGCCATTATCAACTTTTAGACAATCTTCTTTTGCAAGCATTTCTTGTGCCATTTCATCAATATGAGAAAGAACAAAATCAACAGTTTTTCCCTCATTTTTTAACAAAGACTTAGCTATATCCAATTTAATAAGAAATGCTCCACCAGCTCGTTTTATATTTTTTATCAACTCAATATCTTTTTGAGTAAGAGGCATATTTCTGTCACAGTATATACTAGTTTTTTTTGAATTTTTATCTAAATATTTGTCATCGTTTTTATCTTCAACAGGAATACCTTGAGCAGACTTGCGACGCATCAAGCCAACGATTTCACACAAATCTTGATTAACAAGCGAAAAACCATTGTTTTTAGTTCTACAAAGATTTAGAGCGTCTCTTACATCTTTTTCATTATCAAAATAATGTTCCTTTAAAATACCAAAATAATTTGCATAATTTTTATCGAAGCGCTCTTCTAAATAAGTGTTTTTAGCAACAACTTCTAGCCTCAAGTTGGGTTGTTTTACAAGAAACTCAAACAACTTTGGTTCTGCATAACTAGCACCTTTCATATTTTGTTTAATAGTACATCTTTCTAATGCGCGGATTATAGAATTTGTGCTGTAACCACAATCTCTTAACATAATTGCCAAATTAGCTAATTCATAAATTGTCGAATACGAAGGTGCTGGCTTACAATGTAATGAAGAAGGGACTATGTTCTCTAAAAAATTGATATACTTAATATCTCTATCACTCTCATAGCTTATATCTGTATCAAAATCAAAATGAGGTGTTTCAAAAAAGCCATGGTCTCTCATTATTAGTGAATCAGCCAAGGGTACATCATCATAGCTATAATTTTTATAGAAATAACTTCTCTCAGATATAGGAGCGTTAAACAAATCAGCTATATTATCGTGGTGTTTTATATGCTCAAATTCTTCCTGAAACTCATTATCACGCCAAATATCAGTATTATCAACATCTTTTTCAAATGACATTTTTTCGTAGCAATCATCATAAGAGGTAGGCATAACAATACCATACTTAGTTCTTCTATCTACAAACCTACTATCAATAGGTTCTGATACTACTTCATTACGTCTATGTTTATAAAATTCTGACAATCTTACATAAGATTTATCTTTGTTATTATTTTTATTATTGGATACAAACTTTTGTTTAAACGAAATTGGTGAAAAATGGATATTCACTATATATTCCCTCTTTATTAAATTCAATAAAGACATTAAAAACAGTGATAAAAAAAATTTGTCACCCAAATAGTAATTGTTACAATATTTAAAACTACAAAATAAAGCTAAATCAACAGTAGGTATTTACAACAAATTTGAATGCAAAATCCCCACTGTTGTACTCAAATTATAGAAAACTTGAACGAGCGTTAAATTTATCTTTTACATCCTGATAATCTACTTCACCAGCAACTATCTTTTCTGCAAGCGATAACAATTCAGAGTTTTTGCAAGAAAAATCTTTGTAACGACAAGTAGCGAGCAGTTCATACCTCAAAGACATAGAAATTTTTGATGCATATTTAGACTTGCTCTTACATAACGCCTTATCTATTTCCCTAGTTTTTTTGTGATATTTTAAAACTTCGTCCATATTATTCAAAATAGTTTCACTAGAAGCTGGTCTTCTGCCCAAATTCGTACTTGTCATGTGTTTAACAATCTCAATCATTTGATAACGATCATCTCCAGATAAAGCTTTGATTTTATTCATTACACCAACAGCGGAATCATCAACTTTTCTTGAATATAAACACATATCAGTAAGTAAAGAATTAAGTGATTTATCTACAAGCCTTTCCCCTTTATTATTTACATAGGTAACAGCATTAATATATTTGTCTGCATCATGCATATCAAACCCCTCAATACGAGAGCTTAATATAAAAATCTTGTTTAAAATAACAGAAATCGAATGAGGTGATAGTTGATTTTGCTCATTCAACACACTGGCAACCTCAAACAACAATGAGTTATCTTTTAATGATTTTTTATTTCTAACAAGTTTTTCAAATTCTGCGTATAAAATTTCTTCTATTTTTTCAACATGTGCTTCCGTTTTTTTACCAGGTTTTTCTCGTAACTCAGCCAAAAGCAATTTAATATCACGTTCTCTAGCAAATTGTTCATTGAGTTTTTCTTGTTTTTCTTGAACTTGATTAGCACCATTAACACCATCAGCTGGCAACTCATTCATTTCAGGAGTATTTTGAGCATCTCGGATAACTTTTAAAATATTATCAATACAACCAAGAACACTCTTAACAGTTTCTTTATTTTCAGAAAGCAGTTCTTTTACAACACCAAGCAAGACAACATCAACAATACCATTGTGTTTTATTTTATTTATCAACAAAATGTCATTCTCACTGAGAGGCACATTTCTATCACAATATTTTTCTTTTTGGTTAATTATCCTACCTTGGTATCCATAAGTTTTTTTAGTTTTTGGAGTAAGCCCTTGTGCTGTTCGTTGGCGTAATAATCCCACCAATTCACACAAATCTCTGTCAACAAAAGAAAATCCGTTTTTATTAACTTTACAAAGATTTAAAGCTTGTCTTATATCATTTTCTTTGTCAAAATAATGTTCATTTAAAATACTAAAACAATCGACATAAGCCTTGTCAAAACACTCTACACCTGTAGAATTTTTAGAAACCGCATCTGGTCTTAAATTTGGATGTTTTACTAAAAACTCAAACAATCTTGGTTCTGCATAACTTGTTCCTTTTTCATCATCGCTAATAGTACATCTTTCCAATGCACGAACAATAGAATGTTGACTATGACCAGTATTGCTAAGCATTGTTGCCAAATGTGCTAGATGAGAAATAGTTTGAGCATCAGTTTCTGGTTTACAGTGCAAAGCAGAAGGAACAACATTTTCGAAGTAATTAAGATGCTTAATAGCATATTCACCTTCATAAGTTATATCACCATCGATTACAGGAGAAGGCGTTTCATACAAACCAATTTCTTTACGTACCAATGAGTCAGCTAAAGGTACATCATCATAATCATATTGCTGATAAAAATAATGTCTTTGTGAAGCAGGAAGACCAAACAACTCATCTTGATAATAAGTTCGTTCGGCAACATGTACGTCATCTTCATAATCTGAATCATTCCAAATATCTACATCATTATCATTTTCAAACGACATTCTTTCGTAACAATCATCATAAGACGTTGGTTGTACAATGCCATTCTTTGTTCTTCTATCTGCAAACTTGTTATCAATAGGATCTGACATAGCCTCATTGCGTCTATGCTTATTTGATTCAGATAATTTTACTGAAGAATTGTTTTGTTTATTATTTGATGAAAGCACTTGTTTAAATGAAATTTTTGAAAAATCAATGTTCATAATATAACCTTTTTATTGTCGTATAGTGAATACAACAAAACTCGTGATAATTATTAATTGTTTACTCAAAAAAACAACTGTTACAATAATTTACAAAATAACAAATCACAATTTCTTATTCGATTTAGGGTTATCATAAATCCCTTTGTGTTTTACATTCTTAAAATCTTCTTTTTTTAGTTTTGAATTACCTATAAAAATCTTCCCATCAACTCTTTCCAGCTTACCAATATCTACAACAGAAGAACCTCCAAAATCAACGTCACCATGAATAACTTTTAAATTACCAAGACTTTTCACAGGACAAAAATCCAAACGAATGTAACCACATTCTTCTAATGGACCCAAATCCTGTACTTTTGTACCTTGCAAATCCAAGTTGCCACACACTTTCAAATTCGTAAGTTTTGTAATTGGTGTAGCTCGTAAATTTGCATACCCAACTATTTCTGAAATATAAGAAAATAACTTATTCTGATCAACGCCAAAGGCCTCGTATGTAAAATCTTTATTAGCTGGAACATACTGAAAAGTTGTCAATAATCCATCTTTGTTTATAACAGTATTAGGTTCAAAATAAGATAAAATTCCCTTTGCATCATTGACATTTTCTAGTTTTAAAAAAGGTGCTAAATCTTTTTTTATTTTATTTATTTCTTTCCTTAATAGCAAAGCTGTTTTATAATTATCGACAGCGTCACTTGTCAAACGATATTTATTTTCTTTTTTATATTTTTCAAATACAGACAAATAATCCAAAGGTATACGACTATCATTACGCTCACCTTGAACGTGTTCAATCTTAGACCCAACAATGCGAAGTCCTAACTTAGGCTCACCTTTTTCCAGATATATAGCCAAATCAGTTCTAAATAAGTATTCCCAAGCAGCTGAAGCCTTTGTACACCAAGTCTTACAAGAAAGAGCTTTGAGTATATCAACATTTTTGTCATAATTTTCTAAATCTCTTTTTCTTGATGGTATTTTAATCCAGCCTGTATAGTTAGAATCCACTCCACATTCTTTTAAGAAATAATCTTTTAATCGGGCTTGGTATTCTTCATTAAAACTAAACTTAGTCTTACGATTTTGTCTAACCAAACTATCCAAATAAGAAACAGTCTGTTCTAAAACATTCCTATTTATTACAGGTGGCAATTTATCTGTAGTCGGTTTTAAATCAGATGTAATACCTTCCAAAATAAAAAGTTTCTGTGCTTTAGTATACGCATTATCACAATAAGTAGCAGAATCTAAACACGCAAGCCAATCATCGATTATCTTTTTTCTAGGTTCAACAGACTCAAAAGTTCGTCCACCATAAGACTTGTTTTCAAATTTTCGATATAGACCATCAGCCCAATCTTGAAAATCATTATGACTATTGAATTTCTCTATAGGAGCTTTAAATCGTTCAACAATAAAAAAATCTAGGCCATCAAATTCCGATTTTTTCATTGCAGAAAAACTCGGGGATTGATTTTGCAGACTATATGACCTTTGCCAGACTATTTTCATCACAATTAACGATGTTCTTCATTTCTTAATGTAGCCAAAATATCTTTACTTCGACACCATTTATCAAGCATTTCATTAACTAAAGAAATAAGTTTTGGTTGTTTTTCTATTTTAGCTTTTTCTAAAATAGAAACAATACTCGCATCAACAGGTTCTAACATTCGTGATGAACCAACTAATCTAGTATGGATTTTTTTTATTTCAGCATTAATTTCTTCTTTTGAAAAAGTCTCTTTATATAAATTTTTAGATTTACTAGTTGTTGTATCAATCCGTTCACTTACTAATTTACTAACATAAGAGTTATCCGAATAAACTTTCTCAGTTTGCTCTTTAAAATTAGTTTTACTCGCTAAATCTTTTTCTATACGTTCTTCAACAGCTTTTATTTGTTCATCGCTAAGACGTTCATTTACCAATTTGCTGATATAATTTTGGTCAGAATCAGCAACAGCAGTTTCTCGAGCTTCAGTTTTGTCAACAGAAGTAGTATCTTTCACTAATGAAATATTTTTAGTAATTGTATCAAGAATTTTTTTATTACCGTAACCTAAAGACAACAAATCTCGAACCTCATCTAACAATATTTGTTTATCTTTACCTCCTGACTGAATAATAGAAATTATTTTACCAGCAGAGACAATATCAGAAACATCTTGTCTTGTAGAAATCAACATTTTTGAGATTTTTGCAAGTTGGATGTTTTGCCCAACCTCTTCACCATGATTGTCTGTATGGGAAACATTAACAACTTTTGCAGATGGAGATATTATTGAAGCACTGTCAGTAGATACTGAAGTTATTGTAGTTTTAGATTTTTGTTTTTTATTAGCTATGGAATTTTCTTTTTGTTGTTTAGCAAGTTCATCAGCTGTAATTTTTTCTCTTATAGAAGCAAGAATAGCATTTTTATCGCTAGTTCTATTTATCATATTATTAACTAAATCAAGCAATTTTGTATCTTCAGACTTATTTGCTTTAAGCAAAGTTACTATTTCAACATCAACATCTCTAATTCCACTTGATATAAGAACTAATTTTGTCAAAATATCAGCCAATGTTGTATCAACAACATTTTTTCCAGTTTTATTTTCATCTTTAAGCAACATTAAATACTTGTCTACCAAATCATCTTTAAGAGGAACACGATAACCTATATCCTTCAACTTTTTAAGTACAACGGCAATGTCTGCAACATCAAGACCTTCTTGCATAAGTTTTTTTGTTGTTTCAAGTAGTATACATTTTTTATCAAAGTTCATTGGTGAATTAATAGCATCACCAAACTCCATATCTAAAATGTACTTTATACCATTCACTGAAGAAGTTTTCTTATCATCAGTACTTTCAACCAGTTCTGATAAAACTTGTTGAATTTCTCTTTTTCTAGATACAAATTTGTCCATATTTTCAAGAACAAATGAAACTGACACATTGCCAACAGAAAATAGCTGTTTTGTAACTTCAAACGCATCAGCATCTAGTCTGCCTTTTGGTTTAAGTTTACTAAGTAACTTAACATCATTTGGGGTTAAAGGAGTGCCTTTTGCAACATATTTTTCAAATTTATTTCGTTCTCTACCTTCATAATCGTAACGAGGATTGTGTTCATATGGAATTCCTTGAGCTGTTTTACGACGAAGTAAACCAAGAATTTCACACAATTCCTTACTTACAAGCTTAAACTCCCCATCCTTCGTTTTACACAAGTTCAATGCATATTTTATACTTTCTTCATTGTTAAAATAATATTCACTAAAAATTTTAAAGTTATTAGCAAATGCTTTATCGAAAACAGCGCCACCTTCCGGATGTTTGGCTAGAACATCTGGTCTTAAATTCGGATGTTCAACCAAAAAACTAAATAGCTCTATATTAGGTTTTGTCTGTCCATCCTTAACAGAGGTAAGAAAACATCGTTCTAAAGCTCTAGCAATAGCCTGAGAACTATAACCCGAATGCTTAAAATAAGCAGCCTCGCTAGCAAATTCCCAAATATCCTCAGTATTGCATTTTAAAGCTGCTGGAATTATATTTTCTCTGTAATTTATAGCATCTAGTTTTGTTAATTCTTCATCATCTATATCTGTATCAATTTCAATGCAAGGCGATTCATAAAAACCGTGTTGCTGACGCAACAAAGACTCTGATAAAGGAATATCGTCATAGCTATAATTTTGATAACGATAATTTAAATCTTCTATCGTTGTATCGGCAAATTTACCTTTACGATTGTATGAATGAGTGCTTTTGAGTTCGTCTTCATACTCTGCATCCCTGAATATATCTGAACCAACTGTGTCATCATCTTTCTCAAATGACATTCTGTCATAACAAAATTCATAAGGTGTTGGATATGCCACACCAAATTTTTGAGTTTTGGCTAAACCATTATCAAATGGTTCAACAATAGATTCATTTTTTTTATATTTATTAGTTTCTGAATAACGAGGAACAGAAACAGTTTTATTCGTTTTTTTGTTTTTAGCAGTAGTATCTATACCTTTGAAAGATACATTAAAAAAATTCATTTTCATACACACCTTATTCTTTTATACGTAAGTGTATAAAATTTGCTAATAAAAAAAATTGCTATATAAAAACAAATAGTTACAAAACTTAAAACCATTTTCATTTAAAAGAAAACTTATTGTCACAAAAACAAACTACAGATATAATCTAGTAAACGAAAATAGGAGATTTTATGAAAAAAAACACAATAACATTATTTTTAGCATTATTTTTAGGCACAACAACTTCAACATTCGCAGCAACAAAAGTTGAAGTTGAAGCAATTACCCCATTTTCAACACTCAAGCCAACTCAAACTATGAAAGTTGTTACACATCAAAAAGTTGAATTTGAAAATGGTGTTGTATTTGAAGACGGAACTGTCATCACTGGCAACATAGTTGAAGTGATAGAACCCAAAAGAGGAAAACGCAATGCTTCATTTAAATTCCAACCCACCTCTTATTTTTATAACGGAAAAACAACAAAAATTTACGACGACGATTTCGTAGCCAAGTACAAAGAAAAAAAGGACCTAAACAAAGGGGAAATGGCTCTTTCTGCAGCAACCACAGCTGGGGGATTTCTATTTAACATCCCTGGTTTATCACAAGGCGTTTCTATGCTAAAAGGTATGGTGAAAAATCAAGAAGATAACAGACTAAAATCAGGTGTAAAACAAGTATACAAAGACTCTCCTCTTGCCTATGTAGAAGAAGGTAAAGATGTTACAATAAATCCAAAAGATGTGTTTTATTTAAAATTCAAAACTAATAAAACTGAAGACTTAGATTCAGAAGAAGAAAGTGATATTGGAACAATTTATGAGCCGGTAAAACAGCCTGTTGATACAGAAGAAACATCTATTGAGGTAAAAAGCCAAGAAACTCAAGAGGACTTCGTTAGAAGCCCACAAAATTTAAAATTTACTCATCCTGATGAAGTTTTAAAAGAAGTAGAACTAAATTCCAAGTGAGAAAATCTTATAAATTTCTTCGTCTGAAAGCTCAGTAATAATCTTTTCACCTTCAAACACGGCAACATTTGCAAGGTCTTTTTTGTTGTTAATCATTTCATCAATTTTCTCTTCAAATGTACCTAATGTTATAAAACGGTGAACCATAACATTCTTATCTTGTCCAATACGATATGTACGGTCAGTAGCTTGATCTTCAACCGCAGGGTTCCACCACAAATCATAATGGATAACATTTGTTGCTGCAGTAAGGTTTAAACCAGTACCACCAGCTTTTAAAGACAAAATCATAACTTTTGAATCTTTATTATCTTGGAAGTCCCTAATCAAATCATCACGCTGACTTCTATTCAACGAACCGTGGAAGAATAATGGATTTACACCCAATTCATCATTTAAAATTGTAGAAAGAATATTACCCATTTCCTTATATTGCGTAAAGATAAGTGTTTTCTCTTCATTTTCTAAAATCTGATTTGTAATAGAAACTAGTTTTTCAGCTTTACCAGAAACATCTTTAGAAATATCACCTGTCTTCAAATATTGATAAGGATGATTACAAATCTGTTTCAAAGCAGTAATCAATTTAAATATCATACCTCTTCTGTTGATACCATTAAGTTTTGCAATATCAGACATTAAATTATCCAACACACTTTGGTACAAAGCAGCCTGAGTTTTCGTCAAATAGCAATACTCGTTCAATACAACTTTATCTGGCAAATCTGAAATAATACTTTTATCTGTTTTCAAGCGCCTTAGAATGAATGGCGAAATCGCTAATCTAAGTTTTTCAGCTCTATTTGTTTGCTTAAATTTCTCAATAGGAATGGCATAACCTTTTTGAAAATCTCTCAAAGTACCTAGATAACCTCTATTGATAAAATCAAAAATACTCCATAGTTCTGTAAGTTTATTTTCAACAGGAGTACCAGTCATAGCAATCTTAGTATCTGCTTTGATTTGTTTTACTGCCTGAGTCTGAGATGTATCTGGATTTTTTATATTTTGAGCTTCATCGATTATAACCATTGACCATTTTTGTTTTTTTATTTGGTCAATATCAATACGTAAAATTGCATAAGTCGTAATCAAAACATCAGCCTTTGTATCCAATTCTCTGTCTATACCGTGATAAACAGAAGTTTTGATACTAGGAGCAAAGCTTTTAATTTCTTTAACCCAGTTTCCCAATAATGTCGTTGGACAAACGACCAAAGCAGGTTGTTTCAAAGCACCAGTTTCTTTTTGTTTCAAAATAAAACTGATAACCTGAATTGTTTTACCAAGCCCCATATCATCTGCCATACAGCAACCAAAACCTTTTTTGATATTTGTATGCAACCATTTGAAACCACGTTCTTGATAAGGACGTAGCACACCTTGCAAACTTTCAGGTGGAGGTACATCTTCAGTTTTTGTCAAATCTTTCAAGATATTCGCAAACGCTTCATCATAATCAAAGTCATAATCATCCATTTGTTGAGATAATGCAGCATGAAGAATTTCCATTTTGTTTTTCTCTGTAATTTTAGGATTTTTCACTTTCTCGATAAGTTTTGCATTTTCTTCTTTATCAATTAGCACATAGTGTTCTTTATACTTAATCAACCCTTGAGCATCTTTTGTCAAAGCTTCGTATTCTTCTACAGTAAGTTTGTCATCTCCAATTGCAATAGTGTAAGAAAAATCAAACATATCGTTCAACGCAGTAACAGAAGCACCATTACCAGTAATAATATCTCTTAGCTCTGCAGAACGAGCGGCTTTAACCCTAGCATTAATTGAAGCTCTAGGTGTAACAATATTATCGATACCTTCTGGAAGAACTACATCAATAGACGCTTTTTGCAAATAATATGAAATCTGAGCAATGATTTTATAAACCTCATTCAAATTCATATCAAGCTCAAACTGATGTTCTTCAGAGAAAAACTCTTCCAATTCTGGATAATATCTAGCAACATAATTCAGTTGTTTTTCAATCAAATCAACGATTTCTTGATTAGTATAATTTTCAAAATGCTCAGTTTCCGCATAAATGGTTTCTATTCTATATTTTTCTTGAGTATGAGTATTTTTGATATTAATCTTCAATTGATATTTTTCATCTGTAATCTTCAATATCTCAAACTCAGGCAATATGTTGTATTTTCCAATATAAATTTCATCAAGCCACTCTGAAATAGCAAGTGCATAGTCATTTGAACGGAAATATCGTTTACTCCAAGCATCTTTTATAAAATAAACTGCAGACTTTGCATCTTTGAATTTTGTAACTTTAACTTGCAAAAACTTAAAGATTACATAGTTTAAATAACTATCCAACAACTTATTCAAATCATATTTTTCAGCATTAGCAACAAAATCAGCTGGCACAGATTGTTTCAAAGAGTTTAGTGCAAGTGTAACATCTTTATTGTTTTTGTAGATTTCATAATGTATTTGGAACAAGTTATCTGTATAGTTCACAAAAGGTATAAAATGCAATTTCTCAACAATTTTCAAAATTGTATAGCTAAATTTATTCAAGTAATTGAAACTATCCGAACCATCTTCAAAATTTAATATTTCGTTGAAGCTAGTAAAATAATCAAAAATTATGTCTTGTTTAATTACATACCCAATCATATCTTGAGGCTTGCCATCTACAACAATTTCTTTAATTTCAGAACGAAATCTAAACAAAGACCCTTTTGACTTTGCATAGAAATCAAAATTATTAGTAGGGGTAACAAAAAAATCGCCATTATCCAATAAATAAAAATGAGTGCCACGAAGAGGCGTATTCTTACCTATAAAAACCCCGTCAAATTCATCCTCAAACAATTGATAAATCGTACTCAATTGCAAACGAAAATCCTTATTCTCCATACCAATAGGATTTTCAGTTAAGTTCAAGAATAAATCATCAATATTATTTTTCTTTATGTTAAGGCTCATATATCTGTATTTCCGCTGCTATACTAATTCCTAGATAAACTTCTTTAGTTGGTAATTATAGCAAAAACAAAACAAAAAGGAAAACCATGCCTGAAGAATATTAAACAAAAAAACAATCGTAAATATTTGTAAACATCAACACACAAAATCTAAAGAAAATCCAAATAAATACCGAAAGATAAAATATATGGATTTTAAGGAAGAACAATGAAAAAAATAGATATACAAACAACTATATTTGGACAGACAACGTCACCCCCCACAAAAGAAGAATCAGCTGAAATTAACAACTATCAACAAATGTTACGTAATGGTGAAATAACAGCAGCAGACTACAATAAGCTAACCAGTACAAGTCTTTATTCTACTCCTGAACCATTAAATGAGATTGAAGATAATCTTTGTTCAAATACAAAAGAAAAAGTAGAAGAAAATTACTCAGCCCAAATTAAAGACCCATTTGAGCCGAGTTACTTAACGTACAAAGAAGATAATTTGGCAAGAAAATTTTTCAAGATTTTGTCAAACACTGAATACATAAATGAAGAGTCACTACTTGAAAATTTAAATAAAATACAAAAAAGAGATTTAACAGCCGTTCTAGAATACTATAGACGATATTCAAAAGGTGTAGGTTTATTAAACGCAATTAATGACAATAGCAAAATTTCTAGCGAAACAAAAAAGAAGTTCCAAGACTCATTCACTAAAATATTAGAAAAAGACTACAAATTCGTACACAAATATACAAATAACAATGATAAAGTAACTCTGAGTACAAACGATTATAGTTATGAAAGTGATGTCTACAATATAAAACAGACAGACACAAACACGCTTGAAATAACAAATTCAACAACAAATGAAAAGAAATGTATTGACTTTAATAAGTTAACCCCCGAAAATCTGAATGGCATCAGCGATATAATTTCTTTAAAAGCAACAATACAAAAACTTCCGGGAGAAGTATTATTTCAAATACCCGATGAAATTAGCTTTATCCTGAGTAAAAATGTTATAGACGCAGGTGCAATTTTAAAGGATAAAAACGCAGACCAATACAACGGCGTAGTAGCAATGCTTGGAGAAAACAAAGATATCCAACTGTTTATTAGTACAGAAAGCCCTGATACGCTCGTTCATGAACTAGGACACGCAATATTTTTTGACAAAAACGGTAAAAACAAACTACTTGATAACGAGAAGTTTATCACGTTATACGAAAATGGTTGCCAAAGTGTTGAAAAATCAGGACTAAACCCAAATCAACCACAATTTAATTGGACCCAAAGTCCAGATGAACTATGTGCAGATATTTACAAATCTGTGATGTTAAATGATAAAAAGACACTTGATATAATAGAAACACACGCACCTGGAGCAACAAAAATTGTTATGGAATATTATAAAGAAGTAAAAAACAATCAAAAGGAAGAAAAACACAGTCCTTATGATGGAGAAAACTTCTTAAAAAACATGAACAACATACTTTAAAAACGATGAAAC